>JAQCKL010000037.1 GCA_027592485.1 Cyanobacteriota bacterium | reverse complement strand
TTGAGATTCTCTCTAATGCCGTACAGGGTAAAACGCCAACATTGGTAGCAGGGACCTAGGTAGTTACGGGAGAACCTGATAAGCCTGCAGGGGGTGGCCTTGGCAAACTCGACACCACCAAAGTCATCAAGCTGAATGTCCCTTACTTTATGCAGCTCGATAATGATCCCAACGTTTTTGGGCCAGGGTGGCGGCAGTGCAACACCACCAGTAACTGTATGCTGGCGGACTATTTACTCAGGGGGCAGGTCAGCAAAGCGGCTAAGGATAAAGGCTATCCTGAGCCAGAGTCGTTATATATGCGGATTGTGGCCAAGTATGGCGATACGACCGATCACGACGCCCAAACCAAAGCCCTGAAAGAATTAGGCATTAACTCGTACTTCAGCCATTCCCTATCCCCCCAAGACTTATTGCTATCCCTCAGCTATGGCATTCCGGTGGTGGTGGGATTTGCCTACAAGGGGAGTGGTCATATCTGTTGTGTGACGGGCCATGATCCGATCAAAAAAACTTATCTTGTGCATGATCCCTATGGTGTGCGCCATGGCACTAGCGACTCCTATGACATTGGGGTAACGGCCAAGTTTGATCCCTATTCCTACAGCACCATGCAAAGCATTTATTGGGATATGGGTGGGGAAGCGGGTTGGGGCCGGATTGTTACTAGCGTCGGCGGTAAACCCACCGGCTTACCGACCGGCCTCTAGGACAGATCGGCCCGCCCTGCCCATCGTCATCAAGCTCCCCTCCTGGACTTGATCGAGGCTGGCTGAGCGGGGTTGGCAGCACCCTGGAGCCAGTGATTTTGAATGATCTCTGCGACCAACTGGGGATAGTCATAGTGAAAAAAGTGGCGTCCCCCTGGGCAGACCCAGCGGCGATCGCCCACTTTTAACCCCTGGGACCACTGGGCCTGACGATTGGGATCAATAATCACATCATGGGCACCATGGCAAACTAGGAGCGGCGGGGCCACGGCACCCATGGTGAGATGAGTCTGGTGGGCTAAGGAATGAAAGGTCAGACCGTCGTCTAAATCTAGTCTGAGTCGATCCACTAACGCAGCGGTCATCGATAGGGTTTGAGGTCCGAATAGAAGCCGGGCCATCTGAGCCAAAACCATCTCCCGTCCGCACGGCATTAATTGTCGTAATGCATAGTAATGGGCATGCCATGTGACCACTGGGTTAGGCCCCACCGATAGCAATGTGAGTGATTTAATCTGGCGGGGATGGCGGCAAGCGTAGGCCCAAGCCGCTACTCCACCCATGCCATGGCTGACTAAATGCACGGGTTACGCTTGACACTGCAGAAAATCATGGAGCAACGTCACGACCGTATCGAGGCAGCAGGGCGCATCTAGGGGCTGGGTGTACTCCCACCATCCCAATCGGTAGGCTTTCGAGAGCTGCTGTAATAAGCGCTGGTCAAAGCGAGCTAAGGGCGGACTAACGGACAGCCACAGTGCTTCCAGTTTCATCGGATCGAGTACTCACAAACAACATCAAGAAAGCCAGCAATGGCAACCCAAACCGGCATCACGCCATCAAGCCTGCAGAATCTTTGGCGGGGGAAGCATGAGGGCACCCGCCCCATGACCCCTAGAATCAATCCGGCAGGTCCTTGGTCACAGGGCTCCAGAGGAATCTCTTATTGCAAATCTTATTCAATAGCTTCCAGGGCAAGTATAAGCGCCATGGGCCTATTAATGCAAATTACTTCTATTAAGAAATGAGATCTGAGGCCAATTCCCTTCTAAATTAAGGGCTTAAGGTATGAGATTGTCTAGATAATTTTCATCATTGATAGGACTGAGTTGCATTTGCTGCCCTGATTGCCTAGCGATCGCACTCTGGGCAAGTGCCATATAACGTCAGTTGACAGTCCAAGACATAGTAGCCAGCAGCGTTAGCTTGTTTCTCTCCGACCTGGTCAATCTGCGTATCAGAAAACTCAAGGGTTTTATTGCAATGCACGCACACAAGGTGGTGGTGATGCTCCCGGAGGGGACGGTTTAACTCGTAATGCTTGTGGCCCTCGGCCAGCTCTAACTCTCGTAAAAGTCCCATGTTCACCATTAAGTGCAACGTGCGATAAACCGTAGACAAGCTGATGTGCTCCCCTTCTTGAGAAAGATCCTGATGAAGAAACTCGGCACTCAAGTGCTCTCCTTGAGGCTGAGCTTGGAAAATATCTAGGATCTTTTGACGCTGAGGAGTCAACCGATAGCCCCGGTCATTGAGTTCCTGCTTGAGGAGCTCAGCAGAGTAAAAGGTCATATCCATACAGGACTTAATTAAGAGCTATTCTCTTTAAGATCCATTGGGCTGTCAAGATATCGAGAATGGATCAACATAATGTAGGGAAAATGAGAGCCCATTAACCTCCCATAACTGCTAAAGCTTCTTGATAAGGAAGCCCTAGGAGTTACGGTAAGATGAAGAATTCTAGGGCTCCCAGGGGTGCCCGTGGGGGCTTAGGGACGTGCCTTGCGCCTGCCCCACCACCGTTTAGCTGCTGCTTATACACATCTCTGAATTAAGCGGCATTGGCTGATCCCCCGCTGTCGCCGCCCCCTTTTGAAGGGGGCTATTCCAACACTGGAACTACATGTCCCCCTTTTCCTAGCGAAGCCATGCCCGGAGGGCTTTAGGGGGGTTGGGGGGATCTAAACCCTGATAACCACGTAAAAAAGAACTGATGTATAAGCCGTAGCCACCGTTTAAGCAATGTCCGATTTTCCCTAAACGGTTGTATGGCTGTCGCCAGTCCGGTTAGGACAAGACTGTGAGTCCCTTTGCTATATTCCGCTGTTCAGCAACGCCCTCGCCTATGACGCAGGCGTGGGATCTGAGGGGGTCGCTACACCTGGCAGGTTTGAGGGAATCGTCTCAACTCCAATGATTCAGGGCCTTATGTCCCCATCATTTCAGCTACAAAGTTGGTATAGATGTCCCCTTTTAAAAAGTTGTCATTTTCCAAAACCATTTGATGAAAGGGGATTGTGGTGGGCAGTCCGGTGATCGCAAACTCCCGCAAGGCCCGTTTCATCCGTAAAATCGCAGTGGTGCGATCGGGACCCCACACAATTAATTTGCCGACTAGAGAATCGTAATAAGGGGGAATTTCATAGTCAGTATAGACATGGGAGTCGATCCGCACACCAATACCACCAGGGGGCAAGTAGCCGCTAATGCGCCCCGGTGCAGGTCGGAAATTATGGCTGGGATCCTCGGCATTAATCCGACATTCGATCGCATGTCCCCGCAGAATGACATCCTCTTGGGCAAAGGCCAGGGTATCTCCTTGGGCAATGCGAATTTGCTCTGCAATCAAATCAAAGCCAGTGACCATTTCCGTCACCGGATGTTCTACCTGGATACGGGTATTCATTTCCATAAAATAGAAATCACCTTGGCTATCCAAGAGAAACTCGACTGTCCCTGCGCCTACATAATTGATAGACTTTGCCGCATTCACCGCTGCATCCCCCATCTTCTGGCGGAGTTCTGCGGTGAGGGCTGGGCTCGGGGATTCTTCTAGGAGCTTTTGGTGACGGCGCTGAATCGAGCAATCTCGCTCCCCGAGGTGTACCACGTTGCCATGGCTGTCAGCCAAAATCTGAAACTCGATGTGGCGAGGTTTCTCAATAAATTTCTCTAGGTACAGACCAGGGTTGCCAAACGCCGCATCAGCTTCCCCTTGGGCGGCCAGAAACAGCTTCATGATTTCCGCTTCTTCACGCACGAGGCGCATACCCCGACCGCCCCCTCCAGCGGTAGCCTTAATAATCACGGGATAGCCCATTTTTTGGGCTAAGACACGGGCTTCCTCAGCGTCATTCAGCAGGCCTGCACTCCCCGGAATCGTAGGGACACCGACCCGATCCATGGTCGCCTTAGCGGTAGACTTATCCCCCATCGACATCATGGCTTCGGGGGTGGGGCCAATAAAAACTAAATTATGGTCCGCACAAATTTCTGCGAAGCGGGCATTTTCCGCCAAGAAACCATACCCAGGGTGAATCGCTGTTGCACCCCGCGTTAAGGCCGCCGCAATAATATTGGGAATATTCAAATAGCTCTTGCTGCTGGGCGCTTCGCCGATACACACCGCCTCGTCAGCCAACTGCACATGGAGGGCATGGCGATCAACCGTGGAATGGACAGCCACCGTCGCTATGCCCATCTCGCCGCAGGTCCGGATGATTCGGAGAGCAATTTCCCCACGGTTTGCAATCAGTATTTTAGGAAAATCCATCGGGCCTAGGGTGCATTGAGACGCAGAATGCACGAAAAGGGCCTTAAGCTGGGGAACGGTGCGTAGAGCAAATCCCGGTACAGCCGCAGCATTCATTCGTGCAACGGTAGCTAATCCTACCATGGTGCTTAGACCGCTCTATCAAGGCCGGTGCCCTCTTTAGGCCATCGACAAATTCTGCCGAAATGGGAAGTCCCTAAATGGGGCAATCTTACGTTATCCTGATGAATGCAATCATCCAGAATGCATCGCCATTTAGAGCGTACTCAGTGGCTACTGCAGTTGAATGGTTACTAAGCGGATGTGGTGGAATTGGTAGACACGCACGCTTGAGGGGCGTGTGGCTTTGGCCTTGCGAGTTCGATTCTCGCCATCCGCATTATTTTTGAGTTCTAGCCGTCATGGCCCCGGAGCAAGCTTTTGCCAGCGTCACGGCCCCAGCACCCTCTTAGGGTTCCGTACTATGATGGCAGTGGTAGATGAATTTTTGTAAAAGATTTTGACTTCGGCGCTCAGAAATCTAAAGGGGGCTGCTTGCCCATTGGCTTGGTATGCCCTAGCACCACTTTGGCAAGGGGGAGAGCCTGTGGTGAAAGGGGGGCTGCCCCATGATCAGTTGGCCCCTGCTTGGCAGATTTTGTTGTTGGGGGATGGGTCACCCACGCGTCATTTACAGTTGCTCACCCGCGATCGCACCGAAGTTGATGTGATCGACATGTCTCTGATTGGCGCTGACCTCGATGGAGCACCAGACGGCATTCGCGCCATTCCCGGACCGCGCTTACGGCGACAAGTCTGGCTACGGACCGCTGCTGGCCAACGCCTCGCCTATGCCACCTCCTGGTGGGAAGCGAGCCATGTGGATGAGTATCTGCAAAATCGTTCCTTGCCTATTTGGGCCAACTTAAATCGCCTCCGCACCGAACTCTATCGAGAGGTGCAAGGGATTTATTACGGTCATTCCCAGCCCTTAGAAATTGCCTTTGGGCAAAAGGGACCCTTCTGGGGGCGTCATTATTTGTTTTGGCACAACGGTCGCCCCCTCACCTTGATCTACGAAGTTTTTTCCCCTTATCTCACCCGTTACCTGGGTCCTATGCAGATTCCTGAGTACCCATCGTCAGAGTAAGGGATGTCGTCTCGTTAATCATTCATTACCAGTCGTTACCGGGGGCTGGGGCTGGAGGCCAAGGCGAGTCTTGGCTGAGGTAAGTGGGTTGGGGTGGTTGAGCATCCTCAACCCAGATTTGGGTTCGCAGTGGGCCATATTGATGTCGTAAAGCAGCATCTACGCGCTCGCCCACGATATGGGCAACCCCGGCAAATTCAGGATGGATGGCTAGGTGTAACTCTACCCACACCTGACGCCCCACCAGCCCTCGGGAGCGGATGCTGATACAGCGGGTGACCCCTTCGATTTGGGTGGCGATATGGGCGATCGCTTCGGGGGCGATCGCCATGGGGCGTAACAGCATAGGTAATTGAGTGGTCAACACTCGCCACAGGCTGCGGCCTACCAAAGGCGTCAAAATGATTGCCAGACAGGGATCGACCCAAGCTTGGTTCTGCCAAACGGCGATCAATCCCCCTAGGGTCACTGCTGACAGCCAAGCATCTTGGAGGGTATGGCGGGCATTTAAGGCGAGGGGAATACTGCCCAGGGCACGGCTACGGTAGCGACCATAGAGAGCCATCCCCAACTCAACCGCAATCAGGACCGCGATCAAGTACACCATGGGGCGATCAACGCTGGCGGGAAACGGACGGCCCCCTAAGCCCCACAGGCTATCCGCAAACTGCTGCAAGGCCGCTAGGACCAGGGTGCATCCCGTGAATCCCAGCACCGTCACCATCAGCAAGGTGCCCGCGACTTCTGAGCGCCCATGGCCCCAAATTTCCTGTCCCTGGGGGCGCTGGGGAGAGGCCATCGCGATCAGGCTTAAAACCGTACTGAAGGCGTCCACAAAGGTATGCAGAGCCTCAGCCATGAGCAGTAAAGATTGACGGCTCCAACCCGCGATCGCCTCAATGCCTAAAACCAGCAGCGTGACCCATAGGGTGGTGAGCAGCAGACGATAGCTAATGCGTCGATGGGGGAGCTCAGCAGTCATAACCACAGCTTGGTACAGCGAGCTAACAGAACAGTCCTGAGCATTTAACCTCAGCTCCGTGGCAGAAAAGCCAGCAGTCAGAGAATTTCCTGTTAGTCTCGTCAATGGCGTGACTTTAGCATGAACTGCTGATCTCGCTACTCTATAGCGGGTTCACCCTATTACCATGGCTGCCATTCGATTATTAGTGCTAGATATTGACGGCACGATTGCCGGGGAATCTAACCAGATCACGCCCCAGGTCCAGCAGGCGGTTGCCGCCGCCCAAGCCCAGGGCATCCAAGTGGCTATTGCCACGGGCCGCATGTACCAATCGGCCTTACGGTTTCACCAAGCGATTGGGTCTACCCTGCCGCTGATGGCCTACCAAGGGGCATGGATCCAAGATCCGATTACGCAAACCCGTTATCGCCATAACCCTTTGTCACGTACCTATGCCCTAGAGCTACTGAGGGTATTGGCCGATGCTGAAGCCCAACAAGCGTTATCGATCCATCTCTATATTGACGATCAACTCCACGTGCGATCAGTCATTGACGAGACCCGTGACTATGCCCAGCGATCGCAGGTTGATCCCTTAGCGGTTGGAGACTTAATGACCTTTCTAGAACAAAATCCCACCCTGGAAACCACTAAATTGCTGGCTTTGAGTCCAGAACCGGCGGTTACCCAGCAGCTATTGGGTCATCTCCAACAGCGCTATCAACCCGATCAGATCTATCTGACCCAATCGGTTTCACAGTTTTTTGAAGCCACCCATCCCTTAGCCAATAAAGGGGTTGCCGTGAAGTTTGTGGCTGAGGAGCTGCTCGGACTTGCTGCCGAACAGGTGATGGCCATCGGCGATAATTTCAACGATGCAGCCATGCTGCAATATGCAGGGTGCGCTGTGGCGATGGGCGATGCCCCACCAGCTGTGCAGGCGATGGCCGACTGGACTGCGCCTAGCGTTGAGGCGGACGGGGTGGCAGCCGCGATTGAAAAATTCCTGCTGTGAGGCACACAGATTTCTGGGCCAAGCAAGGGATAGGAAGACTAATGCCGTCTCCCCAGCACCCTGTTACCCACTAAACCATCTAGGCAAACTAGCAAGGCTTGCTGGTCAGATTGATTGAACTCACGAAATACTGGTTGGTGTTGGATAAAACCCTAAAAATCAGAAAGAGTGCCGACGACTGGCCGTGTTTCGTCTCGGCACTCTTAACTGGTTCGCTCCTCACACAAGCTTAATATAGCCGAAAATATTGGACCTGTCACGGGATCATTCCTGTCAAGATAGTTAGTATTACTTATCAGTCCCATTGGCCTTGCTAACAGGTACCGCTAATGGCGGCGGCAAGGGGGATGCCATGGGGAGAGAGGAGCGCAATCTCCCAGCTGCATTGATCGGTTATCTCGCCATAGATCCCCGTTAGTATTCAACTGAAAATGGGGAAACATCTAGGGTGGATTTGGCCCCATCACTGTTTAGGTCGTGCCTTGTTCGAAAAAGCGTTGCCACGGCAGCTGGGTTCGGGAACCTCACCGCATCGCTAATGGTCTTACCCAGCAGGAACCTATGGGCGGTGCTAACCATCACCACTACCGTGGTGTCCATGGCCTCAGTACCTATCTGATGAAATCGGTTTTGAGGCCCGTGAAATGGGTCTTAAAACACAGACTATAGTGAAAGTAGTCTGCTTATCTGGCATTAGGACCCTGATGCGTTCAAGCAGTTCTCTGGGTTTTACATAAAATTGAGCTATGCGTCCTGATGCGGAATTTATCTAAAGATAAAAGTATTAAGGTAACCCACGACTCCCGTAAAAACCGAAGGCATCCACTGAACGATTTCGTGTAACCTGCGAGACAGCTCCTCCTCATACATCACCACCATGTACCCCACGTCCTCTGCCAACACAACTCGACCCTTTCTGACGTGGCAGCGAGTCTCAGATTGGGCTCAGGAACATTACCGCTGCCGTACCTTTGTGAAAGATGAACGTATCCCCGCAAGACCGGGCTTACTGTATCTGGTAGAGAGGGGGGCGGTGCGCTTAACCGGTAATGCCCAAGTCAGCCTACCTTTGGGCGATGATGATGCTGACGCGGTCACCACCACCCCACTCATGGCCCAGGATGAGGAAGCTTTCTTAGGGTTTGTCGGAGCCGGTCAGCCGTTTGAGCTGGTTGCCCAAGCCCCGTTTTCGCTCCAGAGTTTTGCCCATGTGGATCAAACCGCCATTATCTGGATGTACTGGAATGACCTGGATAACTGGCCCCATTTCCGCCGGGAGATCCTGGATGCCTTTCGTCACCAGCACCAAAGAAAGCTCCTGTGGTTGAGTACCCTAGGGCAGCGGCGGACGATTGATCGCCTAGTGGGGTTCTTGACCCTGCTGATCGAAGAATATGGCGAAGCCTGTGACGACGGGTATTACTTGCCCTGGCCTTTGACCCATGCTCAAATTGGTAGCGCTGTGGGTT
Source organism: Cyanobacteriota bacterium (assembly GCA_027592485.1). Classification (GTDB taxonomy): domain Bacteria; phylum Cyanobacteriota; class Cyanobacteriia; order Phormidesmidales; family Phormidesmidaceae; genus PCC-6406. The sequence goes on along the minus strand of JAQCKL010000037.1, from coordinate 6,536 downwards.
CTACTCGGGTGACGATTACGCGTCTGATGGGCAAGCTCCGCCAGCAGGGCATGTTGCAGACCTATGGAGATGGTCTGATTTGCTTGCCCGCCGAACATGCGCTGCAGCAGCAAGCGTAAGGCTTAAGAAAACAAAGTTTACTGACCCTTTGCCCATGGCTACTGACCATTGGGCATAGCATTGCGTATGTATTCCCAAAGGGTGGCTGGGCCAATCCCAAAGACAAGCTGTAGGCCCAGCAGGATAACAGCCACCAAGAGGGCAGTTTTCAGGGTGGCTTTTACGACTTTGAGTAGCCAGGTAAAGACCAAAAACGAGATCACAATGGATCCCACGAGGATGGCAAGTTCCATATCATCTACCCCAGAGAAATAACGGTGGCGGCCATCGTGAGCATTTCACTCGCTTGGGTGGTTGCTTCCCTTGCCCAGCGATCCACCGTCAAAATGTCTTCAAGGTTGGGCTGGGCGATGAGGTCATTTCTGTGGCGATCGCACACCTTTTCAATCACCTTTGGAATATCCAGGAAACGAATTTTTTCCGCTAGGAATAAGGCAACGGCCTGTTCGTTAGCAGCATTGAGAACGGCGGTCATGGTTCCCCCGGCTCGTCCCGCCGCATAGGCTAAATCCATGCAGGGATACTTCGCATGGTCTGGGGCTCGGAAGGTGAGATCCCCGGCTTTGACGAGGTCTAACGGTTCCCATGCGGTGTCAATCCGTTCGGGCCAAGAGAGGGCGTAGAGCAAGGGTAAGCGCATATCGGGCCAGCCCAGTTGTGCCAGCATGGAGGTGTCTTGGACCTCGATCAGTGAGTGAATGATGCTTTGGGGATGGATGACGATATCAATGTGGTCGTAGTCAACATCAAACAAGTAGTGGGCCTCAATCACCTCCAAGCCCTTATTCATCAATGTGGCTGAATCTACAGTGATCTTTTGCCCCATGGACCAGTTGGGATGCTTGAGGGCATCAGCCACCGTTACCTCAGGCAATTTTTCGACGGGCCAATCTCGAAAGGCTCCACCCGAGGCCGTCAAGACAATCCGTCGTAGCCCCCCAGCCGGTACCCCTTGCAAACATTGAAAAATCGCTGAGTGCTCTGAATCCGCAGGTAAAAGCTTGACTTGGTGTTTTTCCACCAGGGGTAAAACTACGGGGCCACCGGCAATCAAGGTTTCCTTATTGGCCAAGGCGATATCCTTGCCCGCTTCAATGGCGGCCAGGGTCGGTAACAAGCCCGCACAACCGACAATGCCCGTCACTACCGCTTCCGCATCCCCGTAACGGGCGACTTCTGCAACGCCTTCCTCGCCAGCGAAGATCTGGGGCTGGGGATCGATATCGGCGATCGCTGCTTTCAGATCAGCGAAACAATCTGGATCGGAAATTGCGACGACCTCGGGGCGAAATTGCCGCACTTGTTGGGCCAGCAGTTGTACATTGCGACGGGCCGCAATCCCCACAAGGCGAAATTGCTCTGGATGGGAGGCCACAATATCTAAGGTTTGGGTGCCGATCGAGCCTGTAGAGCCCAGCAGAGTAATTGCTTTCACAGTATTTTGAGGTGCGCTTCCCTCTTAATTTACAATCTCGCGGTCGTCTACACCCCTTACCCCTTTGAGCTTAGGCATAATGGGGGTGAGTTGTGGGGGCGTTTGATCAGCTGATGCAGCGAAATGATCAAAAATACTCCCCCTATAGCGATAAGACGATCTAACCGGTGCATGTCCTGATATCACCAAAGCCAACCCTCAGGGTATACCCATTGATGTGGATTAGCCTTGACCTGACTTCATCCAAAGGGAATGCCGACTGCCATGGCTGACAGTGCTCACATCTTAGTCATTGAGGCGACCACCGCCAAGCAGCAATGGCTAAGCGATCTGCTCAGCAATGCTGGCTATTGGGTGGATTGTGTGGCGGATAGTGCAGCGGCAGTCACAGCTCTAGAATCTCTGCCTGCTGTGGTGGTGTTGGGCGGAACCCGACTGGAATTGGGCCATCGTGATCGCGGCGCTGATCTACAAGCGCAACTCCACACCATGGGAATACCGTTGCTGTGGCTCCAGACACCTGACCTAGACCGCCGCGCGGTAGAAAGCTGGGCTGGGGACTGTCTACTCGATTATCTAACGGCCCCCTATACGACTGAAGACATTGTTGCCAGGGTTAAGCTCCACCTCGCCTATCACCACCGCCAACAATCGCTCCTTGCCCGTCATCGGGATCCACCACTGCCATCAGTTGGTATAACCCCACCCCCCGATCCCGCTACCCAGCAGGCTGTTTTTAATGCCATTCCTGATTTGTTGTTACGCCTACGGTCGGATGGGACTTACTTAGATCGGTTGAGTGGCGGAGATGTGGTCTCCCTAACCAATCCTGAAAAGTGTCGGGACAGCACAGTTCAGGATTTGATGCCTCCTGGGCTGGCCGATGTGAGACTGCACCATATTGAAAGAGCCCTAGCCACTGGGGAGATGCAGCGCTATAAGCAGCAGTTTGAGTATGGGGGGAATATTTGCCATGAGGAATGCCGCGTCATCAAACTCACTGATGATGAGGTGCTGGTGATCGTTCGTGATATTACTGAGCGGGAGTTGGCCAACCAGCGACTACAGCAACAGCTCAAGCAAGAGCGCGCTATTGCCCACATTACGGATCAAATTCACCGCTCCTTAGAACTAGCAACTATTTTCAAGGCCGTTGTCCAAACGGTATGGGAGACTCTGGCTTGCGATCGCGTCTTGATCTATCGTTTCAACCCTGATTGGAGCGGCCAAATTGTGGCCGAAGCGGTGAGTCCGAATTGGGTCCCCCTGATGCCGCTTCAGGAGAACAATCCAACCCTGATCCAAAGAGCCGTTGCCCAAGCCGGCTGCTTAACTTGGTCGGGCCAAGACATGGGGTTCACGTTACCCGACACGTATATTCAATCTCGTCAAGAACAATGGTGGTCGCAAAGCACCCATATTAAGAGCGTAGAAGATATCTACCAGGCCAACTTTGATGCCTGCTATCTCGACTTTCTAGAGCAGTTGCAAGCTCGGGCGTATATGATTGTGCCCATCTATGATGGCGAGGTGATGTGGGGATTATTGACCCTCTATCAAAACGATGCGCCTCGCCAATGGCAGGATAGTGATTTGGCAATTGTCTCCCAAACCGGGACGCAACTGAGTATTGCCGTACAGCAGTCAGAGCTGTTTCAACACATCAAAACCGCTTCCTTAGAGTTGGCTGCAGCTAAGGAAGTGGCCGAAACGGCCAGCAAAGCCAAGAGTGTTTTTCTGGCCAATATGAGTCACGAACTGCGTACACCCATGAATGCCATTCTGGGGTTTGCCCAATTACTGGACCAGGATGAAGCCTTACTCAAAACCCAGCGAGAGTATACCCAGACAATTTTGCGCAGTGGGGAGCATCTGCTCGGCCTGATTAACAGCGTCTTAGATTTGTCTAAGATTGAGGCCGGTCGTGTTGACATCGCCACAAATGAGTTTGGCTTGCGGACCTTTCTCCAAGGGGTCCATTCGATGCTGGCTCAGCAGGCCCAAAGTAAGCAAATTACTCTAACGCTAGCTATCAGTGACGCCCTACCCACCACCATTCGTACTGATGATGGCAAACTGCGCCAAATCCTCATTAACCTGCTGGGGAATGCCATCAAGTTCACCACGGAGGGCGGTGTCACCTTGCGGGTTTTCCCAGATCAAACCCTTCGCAACACCATTGGCAAAGCCCAATCCCTGACCCAAACGTCACTGGTTTTTGAAGTGATCGACACTGGTCCAGGGATTACCCCCCGTGAGCAGTATCGAATTTTTGAAGCCTTTGAGCAGACTTGCATGGGCCAGTCGGTTGTGGATGGTACGGGTTTAGGGCTCACCATCAGCAGCCGGTTCGTTGAAATGCTGAGGGGCAATATGATGCTCTGCAGTGCCCTAGGGGAGGGCAGTACCTTTCGGGTCTCCTTGCCGGTAGAAGTGGTGACTGAGTCCGTATCTATGGCCTCCGAAAATACCCCTCTCCAGCCCAGCGAAAAGGTGCTTGGGCTGGTGTCGGGGCAGCGAATCCACCGGATTTTGATTGTGGACGATAATCTACTCAACCGTCAGATCGCCAAGGAAATGCTCAGTCCCTTAGGGTTTGAGCTATGGGAAGCTGAAAATGGCGAGGAGGCGATCGCGCAATGGGCTGTCCACCGCCCGGACTTGATTTTGATGGATATCCGCATGCCGATTATGGATGGCTATGATGCCGCCCAGGCCATTCGGACTCAGGCAACCGCTCTGAACCAAACACCGCCGGTCAAAATTATTGCTGTTACAGCGGCAGTCCTGGATCAAGAACCGGAAAAGGAGATCGCGGCGGGGTGTGATGACTTTTTGTCTAAACCCGTTCAGCTAAATCAGTTAATGGAAAAAATTGGCCAGCATTTGGACTTGGCGTATCGCTTTGATGTCTTGACGACCGTTCCGACCCCTGACGAAACCGCAGCAACCCTACAGCCCCAGAATTTACTGGTTATGTCCGATAGTTGGATTCGCGCGCTCCACCGAGCGGCGGTGCTTTGCAATGACCAAGATATTGAGACCTTACTGATCCAAATTCCTGATCAACATCAGCAACTGAGGCAAGTCCTACTAGAGGAGACTCGGCAATTGAAGTTGGAAGTGATTTTAGAGCTTACTGAAGCGGCCCTCTTAGGGGTTGATGGGTAAATTAGCGCCACGCGTGAGCGCGCCAAAAAGTTCTCCGAACCATTGTCAACCTTAGAGCACCCTTTAATGATGCCCTCTGTTCCTGAACCCGAGTTGCCCTCTCCAGAAACCTGGTTTGTGGTGAAACGCCCTGATGGCGTCTGTGAAATCTTGCCGAATCTCCCCGAGGATTTAGCCCCTGATGCTAGTGCCAACTGGGGACCTTACGATTCTCGCAGCGACGCGATCGCCCGCCGAATCGGGCTGATCCGGGCGGGCAAATGCCGACCTTTATAATCGTGAGCCAGCCCAGATCCGACTCTCCTATTCCGTACCAGTGAGAGCGGTTTGCTGGTGGGCTTGTACCACTTCTGTTAGGAGCTGCAGAGCTGTAGCGTATTGCGGATCTTCTAATGTACCAATGATGGTCCGATCGTCGGCAATGCGTTCACGATCTGCCTCGGTTAGCTCCAGAATCACATTGGGTTCAATGCCTTCATGGTTAATATCACGACCATTGGGGGTCAGATACTTAGCCACAGTAATCGCAATGCCAGACCCATCTGGCAGGCTGCGAACAGACTGGACTAAACCCTTACCAAAGGTTTGGGTGCCGACCAACTGGGCGCGTTCGTTATCCTGGAGAGCGCCAGACAGGATTTCGCTGGCGCTGGCAGAGCCACCATCCACCAAAACAACCAGGGGCTTATCGGTCAAGGCGCGACTATTGGCAACTTCTTCGTCGATCACCCCCTGGCGGTTGACTGTGGAGACGATCCCCCCTTCACTCAGCCACATGCCGGCGATGTCAATACTGGAATACAGCAGACCGCCAGGATTAGAGCGCAAATCCAAAATGTAGCCCGTTACCCCATCTGCCTCTAAGGCTTCGATCGCGTCCCGCATTTCTGCCGCCGCATTGGCGCTGAACTGGGTCAGGCGAATATAACCTACGGGACCCGCACTACTTTCCTTAAGGGCGTACCGCACGGGATGAATCTCAATGCGGGCGCGGGTTAGGGTGAACTCGATCGGCTCGTTATCTCGGCGCACCGTAATCGAGACCTCAGAGCCTACCGGCCCACGGATGCGGTTGACCACGTCATTGAGGTCCATGCCCTCGGTGCTTTCACCATCAATACTGAGGATCACATCCTGAGATCTCAGCCCAGCTTCAAAGGCGGGGGTATCTTCGATGGGGGCAACGACGATAATCTCGTTGGTCTCTTCTTCCTGGGAAATCTGAATACCGATACCTGTGAGTTCCCCAGAGGTATCAATCTGCATGTTGCGGAACTCTTGGGGATCCATGAAGCGCGTGTAGGGATCGCCCAGCAGCCCTAGCATCTCGCGAATGGCATCGTAGGCCGCTTCCTGAGTCGCGTATTCAGGCTCTAAATATTCCGTTCTAACGGCTTCCCAGTCAACCTGATTAAAGGTCGCATCCACATAGGTGCGATCAATCAGTTGCCAGACCTCGTCAATGATTTCCTTCGGACTTTCCTCAAAGAAAGCCTTGCTTTGAGATAGGTGCAGCCCTGCTCCAGTAATGGTCACAGCGGCTACCGCCAATGCTGTTGCACCCACCACAAGTCCACGCTTTGCGATCGCCATAAATTACGTCCTAGGGCATTCCTGAGGCAATTATGCCCAATCTAACACAGCCACCCTCGGTAAAAGCTGGGCACAGACTGAGAAACGCAACAAAGCTTATGGGTCCAGCCACACCGGGATAGAGTATTACGCCACACTAGTACTCCCTGGCGGGAATAGCCCTACCATTGCAACCCCAGGGCAAGGGGCTTAAGCCCCTTGCCCTGGGGTTGGCGGA
>JAQCKL010000036.1 GCA_027592485.1 Cyanobacteriota bacterium | reverse complement strand
TAGCCGTAGGTTTTGGCGTAACGTTATCATCAAATGGGTCCTACAATCTGGATTCTGAAAAACTCTTGACGACTGAAACCTGGGATATCACCTCACTCTATTGGATAGGCAGTGCGATTTTGGGCGTGCTATGCCTAGAAGTCGGAACCTACCTGGCACGGCGGTGGCCATAAGCCGCCTATTTCGGGGGCAGCACCTGTGGTTGAGATATATCTAAAACGGTTAAACGGAGGCCCTCATGACAACCTGGCAACGCCTCATTGCTTATGTCAGTGAATCTGACCAATGGCAAGGTAAGCCCGTGTATAGGATGTTCAGGGTCTAGGCCAAACCATCATCGTCTACTTTCCGATGGCTCTGGCTTTTATACATCTCTAGATCTTGCCGGTACAGTTATCTGGCAGGTTACTGAGGATATCCACAAGAGGTGACCCTACATCGGCTGTCGCGAAGCGTAACGCACCATAGCCCAGTATTTTCTATTTCCAGCGATCGCCTTAAAGCGTAAAGGCTACCACTTGAGAAGGTTGAACTTCTCCATATCGACCGTGTCGCGGTTTCTGTAAATGGACAGCACGATCGCTAACCCAACTGCGGCTTCTGCTGCGGCAATGCTGATGACAAACACCGCAAACACCTGCCCCTTAATGTTGGCCGGGTCTAGGTAGTTAGAGAAGGCCATTAGGTTGATGTTGACCGCATTGAGCATCAACTCGATGGACATCAATACTCGGATCACGTTACGGCTGGTGACCAACCCATAGATGCCGATACAAAACAGTGCTGCAGCCAGTAATAGGAAATATTCCAGTTGAATCATGATCGTATCGTTGGAGTGGAAGACCTGAGTGGATTCAATTAATTGTCCGACTTGCCCGCAGAAACAAGGTCCCGAGGCCGCTCCGGCAATGTGAGGGCATCGGAGACTGACGCTTCGACCGGTTCATCAGGGATATACTCCCGACGAGCTAGGATAATTGCCCCGACCAAGGCCATCAGCAATAATACCGAAGCCAATTCAAAGGGCAGTAGGAAGTCGCTGAATAAGTGAATGCCAATCAAAACGGTGGCCCCATCGCCCACCGGCGTTGCCGAAGACAGCGCCCAAGGGGTTCCCAACACCATAGTGGTAAGCAGGGCAAATAAACCCACACAAACTGCACCGGTTGCGGCCTTGCCAATCCAGGCCCGAGGAATGACTTTAAAGTCCTCTTGCTTGTTGACCAGCATGATTCCAAACAGAATCAGAACATTAACCGCCCCCACATAAACCAGGACTTGGGCGGCGGCAACGAAGCCGGCATTCAGTAATAGATATAGGCCGGCAATGCTGATAAACACCCCTCCCAGCAAGAAGGCGGAATAGACAATATTGGACAGTAAAACCACCCCTAGGGCGGTGCCAATCATCATCGCCGCCAACAGGCCAAAGGAAACCAGTTGAACCCCTTCTGCAAGCGTCACGCGGTGCTCCCTCGTTTACAGCAATATCCAGACAACACTATAGGATGCCTGGGTCTAAAAAACAGCTTAGTTCTGATCCGTATCCCCATTTCGGGGCTGGGTTTCCGCCAAGATCTCTTGGGGGAGTTTTCCGGCCCGGCGGGATCCAGCGGGCAGATCATGGGGATCCATCACCCCTTTGGGGAGATACGCCAACTCTCGCAGGGGGGTCACCATCGGATCTTGGGTGACCTTGTACGGTAAGCGACCCATGGCCACACTGTCGTAGTTGAGTTCGTGGCGATCGTAGGCTGCCAACTCATATTCTTCGGTCATGGACAGACAATTGGTGGGGCAGTATTCCACACAGTTGCCACAGAAAATACAAACTCCAAAATCAATGCTGTAGTGCTTCAACTCCTTTTTCTTGGTGCCCTTATCAAATTCCCAATCCACCACTGGCAGATTGATGGGACAGACCCGAACGCAAACTTCACAGGCAATGCACTTGTCAAACTCAAAGTGAATACGGCCCCGGTACCGTTCTGAAAGAATCAGCTTCTCATAGGGGTACTGCACGGTGATGGGCCGACGACTCATGTGGTCAAAGGTAACCGAAAGGCCCTGGCCAATGTACTTTGCCGCCTGTACGCTTTCTCGGGCGTAGTCACCCACTTGCTTCAAAAAATTCAGCATGATTGATCTCCGCAGCACATCACAATAAGCAAGGGCAATCGCCAGCTTGATTTCGTCTTAGGCATCACCACTGGTTTAACCCCCAAAGGCAAATGGGAAAGCAATTTTCAGGCCAGCGGTCAGCAATAGGTTCACTAGGGCAATGGGGAGCAAAAACTTCCAGCCCAGATCGAGCAATTGGTCGATGCGAACCCGAGGTACGGTCCATCTCAGCAGCACTGCCAAGAACACCAAGAGATAGGCTTTGAGCACGGTCATCATGATGCCAAGGCTGGCGGTGACCACCTGGAGCCATGGGACGGTATCGCTAATACCCAGGATGCTGGCCAACCAATCGACTGAAATTGGAGATTCCCAGCCACCCAAATATAAAATCGCAAAGATCAGGGCGGAGAGCACTAGGTTGACGTAGGAGCCCACATAGAATAAGCCAAACTTCATACCGGTGTATTCGGTTTGATACCCGGCCACCAGCTCTTCTTCAGCTTCGGGCAAGTCAAAGGGCAATCGCTCACATTCCGCCAGGGCCGCAATCCAAAAGATCAAGAATCCTACGGGCTGCCGCCAGATATTCCAGCCTAGAATCCCATAACCCGACTGCTGTTGAACGATGTCAATGGTGCTCAAGCTATTGGACATCATCACAATGGCCAACACCGAGAGGGCGAGGGGAATCTCGTAACTAATCGATTGCGCTGCGGCCCGTAGTCCCCCCAGCAAAGAATATTTGTTGTTGGAGGAATACCCAGACATCAGCAAGCCGATGGGGGTAACACTGGACATGGCGATCCACAAAAAGATGCCGATACCCAGGTCTGTAATCACCATGTGCTGACCAAAGGGGACGATCAGCAGGGAGAAAAATACAGGGATAACGACGATCGCCGGACCGAGAGTAAAGAGGATGCTGTCGGCTTGAGCCGGAACAATATCTTCTTTGAAAAGCAGCTTGACGCCATCAGCAGCGGCCTGCAGAGTCCCGAGGGGACCGGCGTACTCAGGGCCAATGCGCTGTTGAGCTGCAGCGGAAATCTTGCGCTCTAGCCAAACCGTCACAAAGATGCTGACCGTAGCTGAAATCAACATGAGCGTCATGGGCAGGGGTAGCCACAGGGCTTTTGCTAACCCAGTGGGTAGGCCCAACTGCACCAATAGCTGGATAAAACTGTCCTGAAGGTCAATGCCTTGACTCATGCAAAAGCCCCTATCTCTCTGGCTAACGACGCTGCATTCCGCGACCAGCATCTAGTATATCGTCGGGATGGTGATGGACTCGGGAATTCTCCCTAGGGAATCGTAATTCATTGCATAGATTCAGACCGTTGACGCTGCGGTTTGAGGGCGAAACAGCGAGGCACGCGCCAAACCTCTAGGATCTCTCCAGATCAGCGTTGCCCAGAGCTTCTAGCATGGAATTATTGAGCGCATTCCATAACGAGTCATGGCGACCAAACAACAGTTTTCCAGCTTTGCCGATTTGCTCGCAGGCAGTGAGCAACCTGTCCTCGTAGATTTTTATGCGACTTGGTGCGGCCCCTGTCAGATGATGGCTCCGATTTTGGAGCAGGTGAATGGTCAACTGAAGGGGCAGTTGAAAGTGGTCAAAATCGACAGCGATCGCTATCCCCAACTCGCCTCCCAATATCAGATCCATGCGCTACCCACCCTGGTGCTGTTCAAGCAAGGTCAACCGGTGGATCGGATTGAAGGGGTCCTGAACGCTGAACAATTGGTGCAGCGTTTACAGTCCCAGTTGTAGGGGACTCGATGGACATTCACGCTATCTTGGCAACCACCCTGCGCCAGCGGGTTAGCGATGGCGAAACCGTCTCGATCTGGCCTCAGACCGACACCGCCCACCCATTGCTGGTGGTGGTGTGGCCCCAACTGGGGGATTTTGACAGCCTCGAATATGCCTGGTGGCTGCAACGGGCCAAACCCCAGATCCAGGCTCAATCTATTGCGGTGCGGGCGGTGGGCATTGGCGATCGCGCCTCCGGCCAACGCTTCTGTAACTACACTGGCTTCCCTGCTGAGCATCTGTTTGTCGATCCTGAGGCGGCCCTGCACCAAACCCTGGACCTTTACGCTGGGCTATCGGTTTCGCTGCCCGGTCTCGACCCTGGGCAAAAAGCCTGGCTGAATTTAATGCTGATGTGCGCTGGTATCGGTAGCCCCGGCACCCTGGCGGAAGTGGTGCGGGGGTATACCGGCGATCGCCAAGCCCCCCAGTTAATTGCCGCCGAGGAATCGGTCAAAGCGGGTCCCCTGCCGCCGTTACAAGGGAAAGTCTTCAACACCGCCGGGGGCGAGGGCTTTCAGCGGCCCTTTGAGCTGGCCACCCTGCGGCTGCGCAATATGGCTGAAGTGCTCAGCCATTGGTCTACCTACGTCCCTGATGCTACCCACCTCACCCAGCGGGGCGGCACTTTTTTGTTTGATGGCCAGGGCAAATTGGTTTACGAACACCGCGATCGCGGCATCCTCGGTTTTTCTCAAACCATGGCCAACCCCTTGGCTTTCTTAGACACCGCTACCGGGGGAGTGACCGCAGCGTAGATTACGCCCAAGACGGAATTTGTAAGGGCAATCCCTTGTTGCCCTACCGACGTGGGCAACAACAAGGTGTCACGGGCGAGTAGCAAGTAGGTCATATCAACTTTTTTTCTGCCAAATGAATCATCCCTACCCTCACCCACTCACAATGGCTGAAGGGCAGGCACAAGGCACTGCCCCTACAAATTTCATCCCTAAAACACAGCCCAGGCGGAATGCTGGGCCAGGGCTTGGGCGCTTTGCCACAGGGCGTAGAGCTGTTGCTCTAGACCAGGGCGCAGCTCCGTCAGAAACACCCCCGTCTCTTGGTCGGCATCGGTGGCCAGCCAAGTGCCAGAGACACTGACCTCAACCCAACCGCGATCGCAGGGGCTAACCTGCACCTCACGGCATCGGGCCAAGGGCTGCAAACCTGCCAAGGTGGCAGGCAAAGGGATGCTGGCGCTGGTGGGTTGTATCACCAAGGGCAACCCAGAGCGGGCATGGAGGCAAGCGCGATCGGCCAAGAGCGTATCCAGGGATTCACTCAGATACTCAAGACAAAGACCCGTACTGGTATACGTTACTTTCAGCATGGAAAATCTAAGGCTGGTAGAACAGCAAAGCGATAGAAAAACTTGAAAAAGCTTGAGGCTGGCCCGTAGGAAAGGGCACAGGGCAAGAAACGGTACGGGCTAGGAGTGGCCGGGCGGCGATCGGCAAGGGTGATCAGCACCTTTGCCATCAACGGTCCTCGACTGCGCGAGACCGGTTCGGCGGTCAGATCGCCGAACCTTGCGACTGTCCCATGGGGAACAGCGTTGGTACCAACACCCCGAGAGATCGGGGAGTTAGCCCTGTCGCAGACGGAAATGCCCGATTGGCCTAAACCCATCGCCAAGGCGATGGTTATCGCTGGCGGTGCCTGATATGGATTTGGTCGAATGCTTGCCAGTGCAGGGCAAACATCATCGACATCAAGCGAATAATCAAGTCCTCTAGGAGACTGACTCGCCCAGTGACAAGACATCCATTGGCCAGGGTGCCGTTGTATTGCGTTTGGATGTACATGGGGGAGGTCAGCATTGCATCAGTCTCCTATGAGCCTTGCGGATAACGGTGGCAAAAAGCGACCTGTTACGTTCTCGACTTCAATACTACATGTGTAATATAAAAGTGTCTAGACTAAGACTACGCGAGTCTAACGTTTAATTTCGTACGTTCAAGGAGCCCGGTTTGATCATGCCTACTACCCTGTCTCGCCTATCCACCACAGACATGGAAGTCACCAGCATTCGTCTGGAGAAGGAGCTGAAGGAACGGCTCAAGGCGATCTCGGGTAATCGCGGCTATCAAGCCCTGATTCGGGAAGTGCTGTGGACCTATCTCGAACAGCAATCAGGGGAGGCAGGCGGCACCCTCAACCGCTGTGAGATTCGCGCCACCATACCCGCCAAGGCTGAACGCGCCGAATATTGCGCCCTCACGGGCGCGGCGATCGCCCCCCAAGAATCGATGTTTTTAGGCTTGACCCCCCAAGGCGCTTTGGTGCCCCTAAGCCGCACCAGTATTGAACAACCCATCGCCGGATAAAGGCTAGACCAGGGTTGCCACCAGGGGCCAGATCGGTAACACTCAGCATTGCAGCGATGACAGACCGCTGGCTCGAACCATGCAAAATCTGGCCCGCTTGTACCTTGCCCCCCTGCTCCCTTGCGCCTCAGCTCCCCAGGGACCGACTAGGTCCGCTCTTGAACAGCACCGAAGGGATTGCCCATGTCCATGATTGACGTTCAGGCCCTGAGCAAGGTCTACCCGGTGGCGGTCAAAGACCCCGGATTCAAAGGCACGCTACGGCACTTCTTTCGGCGCACCTATCGCCAAATTGAGGCGGTGCGCCAGGTGTCCTTTCAGATTGCGCCGGGGGAAGTGGTGGGATTCCTGGGACCCAATGGCGCGGGTAAAACCACCACCCTCAAAATGTTGACGGGGTTGATTCATCCCTCCCAGGGTCGGGTGCGGGTGGCGGGGCAAATTCCCTTTCGCCGCACCCCTGATTTTTTGCAGAAAATCACCCTGGTGATGGGGCAAAAGCAGCAGCTCCTTTGGGACTTGCCCGCCCTCGATTCGTTACGGATCAATGGGGCGATTTATGGGTTGAGTGATGCAACGCTGCGCGATCGCATCGCCGAGCTCTCTTCAATGCTGCAATTGGGGGACAAGCTCAAGCAACCAGTACGCAAGCTTTCCCTCGGGGAGCGCATGAAGGCAGAGATGCTGGCGGCCTTGCTCCATCGGCCCCAGGTATTGTTTTTGGATGAGCCTACCCTGGGGCTGGATGTGAATGCCCAGGTGGCGGTGCGAGAATTTTTGCGGGAGTACAATCAGCGCTACCAGGCCACGATCGTGCTCACCAGCCACTACATGGCGGATATTACGGCGCTGTGCGATCGGGTCTTGCTGATCTACCAGGGGGGGCTGATCTATGACGGCAGTTTGGATGAGTTGATCAGCCGATTTTCCCCTTACCGGGAGGTGAAGGTGGAGCTGGCCCACCCGGATGAAGCGCCACGGTTGGCGACCTATGGGGATATTGAGTCGCTGGAGGGCTGTTCGGCGCGCATGATTGTGCAGCGCAGTGCCCTTACCTCCACTATTTCGAAAATTCTGGCGAATTTCTCGGTGCAGGATCTGACGGTGACGGATCCGCCGATTGAGGAGGTGATTGGACGGGTGTTTCAGACGGGGATCGTAACCTAAGCAAAGCGCTTTCACGCTTTACGATCTACCGATTAAACCGGTTACGGTTAGACAATATCGACAAGTAGTGGCTCTAGGTCTTGTCATGACGACGCTTTCTCTCAATTTGCCAGATTCGGTTTTTTCGGCACTGCGTAAGGCACCGGACGAATTTCTTCAGGAGATGCGTTTGGCGGCAGCAGTCAAGTGGTACGAGCTGGGCGAAATTTCTCAAAGCAAAGCGGCTGAGATAGCAGGAATTACTCGCAGTGAATTGCTGGAAGCATTTGTACGTTATCGAGTGGATTTCATGCAGTACACACCAGATTCTCTAGCTAAGGAATTAGCGGATGCCGATTAATCGAGTGGTGATCAATTCATCACCATTAATTGCTTTGTTTAAGAGCCAGCAGGCGGAGTTGTTGCCACAGCTTTTTGAAGAGATTGTTGTTCCTCAAGGTGTTTGGGACGAGGTCACGGCCCGGAGCCAGAGGATGTTGCTGCAAAAGCGCTAAAGTCGGCTAACTGGGTTCGACGGGTAGATGCTGTCGAGGTATCTGCCATTATCTCCGCTTGGGATTTAGTTAAAGGTGAGTCTGAGGTCTTGAGTTGGGCCGCTAGCCATGCTGGATACACTGCAATTGTCGATGATTTAGCGGCTCGCCGATGCGCAGATGCTTTGGGTTTAAAGGTTTTAGGAACTGGGGCGACGTTAATTGTGGCCAAGCGTCGTGGGTTGATCAATCGAGTTTCGCCAGGGTTACAGGCGTTGAAAGGGTCGGGGCTTTATCTGTCAGACAGGTTGATTGCCCTTTTGAAGGCACAAGCAGATGAGTAGCAATCACTCCTGCGTTTGCAACAGCCTGCTCAGAAGATGATCGCATCCTGCTGATCTACCAGGGGGGGGGCTGATCTATGACGGCAGTTTGGATGGGTTGCTCAGCCGATTTGCCCCTTACCGTGAAGTGAAGGTGGAGCTAGTACTCGATGGCGGCATTCCCGTGACCATTCCAGTTTCTAGCTGCCTTGCCCCTTAAGCACCCCTGCTCTCAGTCATAGTGCTAGTACTTGAGCCGCCCGGTACTAGGGGGGTTAATCAACCGGCTCCGTAAGCCTCCATCGGCAAACAGGAACACATCAAGTTGCGATCGCCATAGGCCTGGTCAATGCGATTCACCGCTGGCCAAAACTTGTGGGCTTGGGTCGCCGCCGTGGGGAATACCGCCACCTGGCGGCCATAGGGGCGATCCCAGTCAGACACCAAATCTGCCGCCGTGTGGGGGGCGTGCCTGAGCGCGTTGTTTTCGGGATCCGCATCCCCGGCTTCAATGGCGCGAATCTCGGCACGGATGGCGATCATTGCTTCACAGAAGCGATCGAGCTCCGCCAAGGATTCACTCTCGGTGGGCTCAATCATCAACGTGCCCGCCACCGGCCAAGACATGGTGGGGGGATGGAAGCCGTAGTCAATGAGGCGCTTGGCCACATCCTCAACCCCCACCTGAGCTGATTTCTTGAAGGGGCGCAAATCCACAATGCATTCGTGGGCCACCAGCCCGTTGGTGCCGGTATAGAGAATGTCGTAATGCCCCGCTAGACGCTTGGCGATGTAGTTGGCGTTGAGGATGGCCACCTCCGTCGCCCGTTGAAGCCCCGCCGCACCCATCATGGCGATGTACATCCAGGAGATCGGCAGGATGCTGGCGCTCCCCCAGGGCGCGGCGGTCACCGCCCCAATGCCTTGGTCACCACCCACCGGCACCGTGCAGTGACCGGGCAAAAAGGGCACCAGATGCGCTTTGACCCCAATCGGGCCGACCCCCGGACCGCCGCCACCGTGGGGAATGCAGAAGGTTTTGTGCAGATTCAGGTGGCAGACATCGGCCCCAAAGTCCGCCGGGCGGCAAAGACCCACCTGGGCATTCATGTTGGCCCCATCCATATACACCTGGCCGCCGTGCTGGTGGATCAGGGCGCAGATATCGCGAATGCCCTCCTCAAAGACCCCGTGGGTGGAGGGATAGGTGACCATCAGGGCGGCCAGGGTATCGCTGTGCTTTTCGGCTTTGGCTTGCAGGTCGGCAATGTCGATGTTGCCGTCGCGATCGCATTTCACCGCCACCACCTTCATCCCCGCCATCACGGCGCTGGCAGGGTTGGTGCCATGGGCCGACTCAGGAATGAGACAGACGGTGCGTTCCAGATCGCCGCGATCGTGGTGGTAGGCCCGAATCACCAGCAGCCCCGCATATTCCCCCTGGGCTCCGGCATTGGGTTGCAGGGAAATGCCCGCAAAGCCGGTGATCTCCCCCAGCCATTGCTCTAAATCGGTGAAGAGTTGCTGATACCCCTGAGTTTGAGTGAGGGGGGCAAAGGGATGGATCTGGCCAAATTCCGGCCAGGTGATCGGCATCATCTCCGCCGTGGCGTTTAGCTTCATGGTGCAGGACCCCAACGGAATCATCGCCGCCGTGAGGGAGAGGTCCTTACTCTGAAGGCGGTGCAGATACCGCAGCATCTCGGTTTCGGAATGGTACTGGTTAAAGACCGGGTGGGTTAGGTAGGGGGTGGTGCGGGTCAGGGTAGGGGGAATTTTGAATTCAGAATTCAGAATTTTGAATTTTGAATTTCCGGGAGCCTTGCCCGTAAAGATCGCCACCAGATCCTGTAGGTCAGCTTCGGTGGTGGTTTCGTCTAGGGAGAGGCCGAGGGTGTGATCGTCAATCGCCCGCAGGTTAATTTGGTGAGCGGTGGCCCGGTTGAGGATGGCGGCTTGCTGGTCGCCGACGGTGACGCGCAGGGTGTCGAAGACGGGCTCATCGCCCAGGGTGAAACCGGCAGCAGTCAGGGCGGTGGCGAGACCGGTGGTGGCGGCGTGGATGCGGGTGGCGATCGCCTTTAGCCCCACCGGACCGTGGTACACCGCATACATACTGGCAATGATCGCCAGCAGCACCTGGGCGGTGCAAATGTTGCTGGTGGCGGAGTCCCGGCGGATGTGTTGTTCGCGGGTTTGCAGGGCCAAGCGGAGGGCGGGCCTGCCGGTGCTGTCCTTTGAGACGCCCACCAGTCGCCCCGGCAATTTGCGGGCAAAGGCTTGGCGGGTGGCAAAGTAGGCGGCGTGGGGACCGCCGTAACCGAGGGGGACCCCCAGGCGCTGGGTATTACCGATCGCAATATCAGCCCCAAACTCACCGGGGGCTGTCAACAACGTCAGGCTGAGCAAATCGGCAGCGACGGTGACCAGGGCCTTAGCGCCATGGGCCTGCTCCACAAAGGCGCGGTAATCATAAATAGCCCCGTCCGCAGCGGGATATTGCAACAGCGCCCCAAAAATCGACAGGCCGCTCTCCGTACTGAAATCTGCGCTGCGGTGGTCGCCCACCACCACCTCGATGCCTAACGGCAAGGCACGGGTTTTGATCACCGCCAGGGTTTGGGGGTGGCAAGCTTCAGAGACCCAGAACGTCTTGGCCGCCTTTTGCTTGCGGGCATTGAAGCTCAGGGCCATGGCTTCAGCGGCGGCGGTGGCCTCATCCAGCAGGGAGGCGTTGGCGATATCCAGGCCGGTCAAGTCAGTGACCATGGTTTGGAAATTGAGCAGCGCTTCCAAACGGCCCTGGGCAATTTCGGGCTGGTAGGGGGTGTATTGGGTGTACCAACCGGGATTTTCGAGAATATTGCGTTGAATCACCCCTGGGGTGTGGGTGTTGTAATAGCCCAAGCCGATGTAGGAGCGCCACACCTGGTTGTGATCAGCGATCGCCCGTAGCCGTTTCAGCGCCGCCACTTCCCCCAATCCAGGGGCTAAGGCCAACGGTTCAGCGCGACGAATCCCAGCGGGAACGGTCGCAGCAATCAGGTCGGCCAGACTGTCATAGCCGACGGTATCGACCATGATCTCGACGTCGGCAGACTGGGGGCCAATGTGGCGGGGCACAAAGTCACTCATCGCCGTCGGAACAGGGTGATCCTTGCGGTTCAACCCTACCGTCTGCCCCCGAGGCACCTCGGCATCGGGAGGCACCGACAGGGTCAGGGTGGAATGCGAATCTTGCAGTGACTTGGCCATGCCCTATTTCCTGAAACACTAAACACGGCAGCGCCATGGGCTACGAACCCAGCGGCGTTACTCATTTTGTCATTGTGTAACAAAGCTGTAAGGCTTGTCAGGTTTTATTGAGGCTATGACCCTGAATTACCGCTGATTCTCGTCGCCAAAACACGCCGTCAACCGAGGGCGATCCCCGCCGGATAGGAGACAATGAAAGATTGATGACGCTTCATTCTAAAGCCGTGACCGCCCTCCCACCCTTGACCGTAGAGACCCTCTGGGCCATCCTCAATCAGGAGTTGCCCGACGACACCGTTAATGCCCTGGTGTGGCATTATCTGGGCTACCGGTTTGAGCCCACCACCCAAACCTGGCAAACCGATCAGTTGGAGGCCGCCTGGCTTGAGAAATACCCCGAGCCCCCCAACTTCATCGAGAGTCGTCGCGCCACCGTCCAGCTCACCCGCTCTATTCCCAAACCGGACAAACAACTGCTGAAAGAATACCTGGGTTTTAAGGGCTATAGCGTCGATCAGCTGATCCCCCGCCTCACCCGACGGGCCACCATGGTCAGTTGGCTGCTCAGCCACATGCGTCAACAAGGGTTGATTTGAAAATCGATTCGAACAACAAGGGTTACCGATGAACGGGCTCCCCTCCCCCTCCGCCCCCTTACCCACACACCCTCAGCGACTGACCGTCCGCTCCAACACATCCATCGCCGGTTCCACCATGGCCCAGGTGCCGTCGGGTTCGCGCCGCATCGCCGCAAACTGCAAGATTTCCCCCTTGCCGATCACCTCCCCAGCTTCAACCGGCCCTAATCGAGGCCGCCGCAGTCCACAGAGGCGAAATAAATACCCCGGCACCTCCTGACTGGTAAAGGCAATGCAATCGGTATCGGTGGGTTCCACTTGACCGGGAAAAGGGGCATGGGCCGATCTCCCCCCCAACTCAATGGAAATATCCCCAAGGCCACCGACTACGCGATAACCACTCACTTGGCTACCCGGTTGCAGCAGCCATTCTTGATGGAGGGCGATATTGCGGTGGGGGACGTTAGGGGCGGGTTGGCAGGCGGTGAGGGCGATCGCGGCTCCCAGCCCCAAACTTATCAGACCCAGACCTTTCATCACCCCACTTCCCAGCCCCCTATTCCCGCGTAAAGCTAAAGTCATAACCCGCGTATTCCCCCTCCTCATAGAGGACAATCAACCAGGTTTGTGGATCAAAGGCGAGGGGATAGGCGACCCGCTCTGCCGAGATTCCGGCCCGAATCTCCGTCTGATTTAAGACGCAAAAGGGCTCAGCGATCACCGCCTCCACCGCCTCCCGTGACGACTGCTCTGGAATCGCCAACAGTTCACTGAGTTCATCGCGGGACAGCACCGATTGGGTTTCAACCCGCTGCTGGCAGACGGTGGTGGCTCCGACCTCTGGGGACGCAAACTGGGGGGTGACCACTAAGGCTGCAAAGGCGACCATCCCGCCCCCAGCCCACAAAAACTGGGGGCGACGGCGACGCGTTTTTTTCGGGAGTGCATGGCCCGCCCGTTTTTGAGGATAAGGGCGGTGGGCCATGGGCGACGCCCCCTTGGGACCGGTCTTCGACCATCGCTGCTGAGGCGCAGAAACCCGAGGGTGAGGCAGCTGGGGCTGTTGAGAGAGCACAGCCCGACGCGACATCGCTTCAGGCTGGTCGTAGTAGAAGCTGTATTGCTGGGTGTAGGCGTTGGGATGGGGCATAGTCTTACCCTCCTGATAGGGCTAAACAGGCAAATCAAATCGACAGCGAAAACGGCGCAGCATTGAAAGCCGCTCCAGCCCTTCAGACAACGGGAAGTTCACTGAAAAGGGGGCTTTCCATAAATATAGTACAAATGTACTTTTTCGGTGCAATCTCCCTTAAATTGCTGAATGGACAGGCCGTTCAGCGCTTGCCGCTATCAGGTTGTGCTTTGCCCCCGCTCTTTGTCTTGAAGATTTGTTAGGGTTCCGTAAGCACTCCAACAGCGCCCAACATTAGTCATGGCAAACCCCTGGCTCCCATGAACTGCACCCTGGTTTGGTTTCGTCGAGATTTAAGGGTTTCTGACCACGCTCCGCTCTATCGGGCGGCAGGTCGAGGGGCGGTAGTACCGGTGTTTGTGCTGGATAGCGCCCTCTTGCACCATCCCGAAACCGGCGTGGCGCGGGTGGCCTTTATGGTGGATTGCTTGCGGAGTTTGGATGCGGACTTGAGATCGCTGGGCGGGCGGTTAATCTTGCGTACCGGCGATCCAGTTACGGTCCTGCCGCAGTTGGTGCGAGACAGTCAGGCGGAGGGGATTTACGCCTACACCGACTGTGAGCGCCTCTATGGGCGGGTGCGAGATGCCCGGTTAAATCGGGCTTTGGCTGAGCAGGATCTGAAAATTCGCTGGTTTGAGCCCCCGGCGAGCGAGTCGGACCTAATCGCCTATCCTGCCTATCGCCGCCGCTGGTTTCGGGCCATGGCTGAGCCCCAAATTCCCACGCCACAGCAGGTGATCGTGCCTGAGGAGATCCCTAGCGATTCTGTGCCCACCTTGGCCGATCTGGGCCATTGCCCCGACGATAAGCCCATCCCCCCAGGGGGCACTGCCGCCGCGCGACAGCTTTTGCAGCAGTTTTTGACCGATAAAAGCGATCGCTATTATTGGCAACTGTCTTACCCCAGCGCCGAAGCCACCACCGGCCTGAGTCCTCACATTAAATTCGGGGCTATTTCGGTGCGGGAATGTGTACAAACGGTGCAGCAAGCCCCAGACCAGGGCGATCGCCGTATTCAGCGCAGCCATCAGCAGCTGATCGCGCGGCTGCGGTGGGGCCAGGGGTTTGCCCAACGGTTTCGATATTTGCCCCAGCTAGAGGTGAGATCGCTCTACCAAACCTTCGACCAAGCGGGTTGGGACTTTGATGAAGGTCTTTACGAGGCTTGGCAGCAGGGACAAACCGGTTTCCCCATTGTGGATGCTGCCGCCCGATGCCTACTGGCCACGGGCGGATGGCAGGGGCTCAATTTCCGCAGTCGGGCTATTTACGCCAGCTTTTTGACCAACCTGCTGGGTATGGACTGGCGCTATGGGGCGCTGCACTTTATGCGCCACCTGATCGACGGCGATTGCCCCATTGATCACTACCAGTGGGCGATGCAAGCGGGGGTCACCCATTGCCTCGACAAGCCCTGGACCCGGATTTACAACCCTGGTCAGGTGGCGGTGGATCGCTGTGACCCTGAGGGGCAATTTATTAAGCGCTGGGTGCCGGAGCTGGCCCACTTAACCGCCGCTGCTCTGGGCAATCCGCCGTCAACCCCCGGTTATCCTGAACCGATTTTGGACTATCGCCAAGCGCGACAGCGGCGGGTGCAGCAGCTCGATGCCCAGCGACAGCCGCTGTTGGAGGCTGCTACGGTGGTGCCTCACCTCGCTGATTTGCCCGAGGATCTGACCCCGTTTGGTGCAGATCGCTATGACAGCGACACTCACTGGAGCCAAACCCCCGTCACAGCACTGTTTCCGCCGCCGTTGGATTTAACTGCGCTCGATGCAGCCGGGAGCAAGGCGCTACGTACCTGGTTCGTGGCCCACGTGAATATTCCGAGTCCAGGGCGGAATTCGCGATGGTCGAAGACCGGTCCTAAGGGACCATCGCGCCGTACAGCCCAGCCCGATGATCCGAATGTTCAGCAGTTAACGCTGCTGCCCTGAGCCCAGTGCCGAGGACATGACGGCATCAAGGTAAACACGATGCGGATGGCAGGGGGGCACAGGCGTAAGGGAACGACAGTCCAGTATCCCCGGAGCTAATAAGGGCACCTCGAACAATAGAAAGATTTCATATCAATAGCCCAGCAAGAGCAGACTGTGAGCCAAGCTAAGAGCATGAAGGTGATA
>JAQCKL010000035.1 GCA_027592485.1 Cyanobacteriota bacterium | reverse complement strand
TGGCTCACAGTCTGCTCTTGCTGGGCTATTGATATGAAATCTTTCTATTGTTCGAGGTGCCCTAATGTTCATACCCTTAGGGCTATCATTAGCTCGACTATTTCTAGGGTTCCCATTTCATTCAACCCTTAAAAATGCGCAATTTGATCTCTTGCTTGCTCACTTTTTAATACATTCAATACTCAGTGTTCACAAAAGCCGTTAACCCTTTTCAACTTTGTTGTTCACAATTCTACCCGTGGAAAACCTCCATGGAACTGAGCTATGGATCTAACCAAAATGGCATCAGTTGCTAGACCTATAGCCAACGGTTGGTCGGTTAGTTCTCTTGTCAGACAATGCTTTTGAGTCTCACCCCTGTGATCGATGTCACAGTTTTAAGGTGTACTGATCAGGTCTTAGCTTGATCAAAGCTAGGTCATTAAAAAGGATTGAGGGGCTATATAAAGCTTGTTTAAAGAGAGTTTATAAATCTCATGAAAGGCAAGCAAAATCCAACATTTCTGAATGAGATCCTGGTTTTATAGGATTAACCACTCAGGACGGTTGAGATCTACAGCGATCGCTTGACGGCGTAGCTCCTTGCCATTCCCTGAGGATGGCTTCCTCTCTCTCAAAGGTAGGCACCCAGAATGAATCATTCTTCCCAACAGGCAAAGCTACATGGCCACGACCAGGGCCTTGGCGTCTATGAATGTGAGATCAAGCTCAAGTTTCGGTTAATTGAAGAGAATCTTGGTGACTGCGATCGCGAAGATCTCATCCGCACCCTCGTCGATGCCTATGCCTATGGCAGTGATGAGTATCTGGAGTCTCTGGATAGCAAAGTAAAAGTCCAAGCGCTGGGCGAAACGGAAGCCTCTCCACAAATGCGCCGTCAACTGATGCGGCTACGGAATTCTTCTAGCTCCCGTTAGCCCTTGAGTATCAAGGTTTTGGTTTTAATCAAGGCCAAATTCTGACCCTATAGCGCTGGCAACTTTGCTGAGGACACCAAGGATCGCTCTGATCCTTGGCGCAGAAGCAAAGTTGGCTTGCAGTCTTGTCCTAACCGGACTGGCGGCTGTTATACAAGCCCTGCATTATCACTTATTGGGCTGTGGGGTCATGCGCAGGTAGGGCTTGATTTCCGTCACCCCCTTGGGAAACTTCTCCTGGGCTGCCTCAGTGGAAATCGCCGGAGACACCACCACATCTTCCCCATCTTGCCAGTCAACCGGGGTGGCGACGCTGTAGTTATCGGTGAGCTGGAGGGAATCCAACACCCGGAGAATTTCATGGAAATTACGACCAGTACTGGGGGGATAGGTAAT
The DNA here is from genome assembly GCA_027592485.1 of Cyanobacteriota bacterium. Classification (GTDB taxonomy): domain Bacteria; phylum Cyanobacteriota; class Cyanobacteriia; order Phormidesmidales; family Phormidesmidaceae; genus PCC-6406. Next base: position 14,200 of record JAQCKL010000035.1, on the reverse strand, counting down.
GGTCAGCCGCAGCTTGTGATTGGGATCGATCACAAAAACGGTGCGGACGGTCACCTTAGCATTGGCATTGGGGTGAATCATGCCGTACAGGTTGGCGACACTCTGATCCTGGTCGGCAATGATCGGGTAGTTGACCGTCGTATTTTGGGTTTCGTTGATGTCGCTAATCCACCCTTGGTGAGATTCAGGGCCATCGACACTCAGGGCGATCACCTTGGCATTGCGGGCCGCAAAATCACCCTTGAGCTTGGCCACTGACCCCAGTTCCGTCGTGCAGACGGGGGTATAGTCCGCAGGGTGAGAAAAGAACACGACCCAGCTCTCTCCAGCCCAATCGTAGAAGCTGATTTCCCCTTCACTCGACTGTTGCGTAAAGTCAGGAACGGTATCACCCAGTTGCAATGTCATTTTGGCTCAAACTCCGTATGTAAGCTGATCTATAAGCGCTGGCCCATTTGCTTGGGGCACCTAGGACCATTCTGATCCTGAGTGCAGAAGCAAATGGGCTCGCAGTCTTGTCCTAACCGGACTGGTGACTGCCATGGAACGTTCTCAGTCTCGTCGGTAGCGCCTCCTTATGGCGCTGGCCACTTTGCTTAGGACACCTAGGACCGCTCTGGTCCTGAGCACAGAAGCAAATGGGCTCGCAGTCTTGTCCTAACCGGACTGCCGACTGCCATAACCGTTGGGGTGAGGATCGCTAGACGATATTTAGTAACGCAGGTAACCGTTTTGATCTTGCCACCAACCTCAGGATTCCGGGCAGGATTGAGAGAATTGGTAACCGTCCTCCGAGTAACGCCATGGCGGCGATCTCCCTGAGGGCGATCGGGCGCTGTGGCCAACAGTTTCCATTCACGAGCGGCAGCAGACACTGGGTTCACCCCATTGAAGCGATCGCCATGCTAGGCAGGGCCAGGGCTGGAACCTTTAAGGGGTTGCCGATTCAGATATCAACGGTGTAGTTCAAACGCAATTCATTCCCCGGCAGACCGCGAATGCCCCAGTTGGCTTTGGGGGTTTCAAAAATCGTGATCTCGATGTCGTTCAATAGGCAGTTGAGCTTGGATGGGCTTGAGTGACGTTGCCAAGCCATAAATTTTGACCTGTGCCATAAAACGGTTTGTCGGGTGCGATCGCGAGTCGCTCCAGTCTGCCTCAACCATTGGCCTTGAGGTTTTGGGCTGCGAATTCCACGGTTTTGGCAATGCGCTTTTGGCGAGTGGTCGCCTGCTTGGCGCTCTTAATCCACTGCAAAATCCCCTTTTTCGCCGAGGGACTAAACGCCTCAAAGTAACCGGCGGCGGTGGGGTTTTGGGCTAGGGCGGCGGCCAGATCTGCCGGCATGATCAGCGCCTCCACATCGTCTAGAAACGTCCAGGAGCCATCGACTTTGGCCTGTTCGATCTTTTCGAGTCCAGCTGGGGTCATTAAGCCCTGGTCAATCAGATGGGCAACCCGCGTTTTGTTGAGCTTAGACCAGGCACTTTTGGGGCGACGGGGGGAGAGTAGAAGCATGGTGCGATTGTCATCCAGCCTGCGGGGCAAGCTATCAATCCAGCCAAAGCACAGCGCCTCCTCAACGATGGCATCGTAGGGCAGATAGCGATCGCCGGTATGCTTTTTGTAGGTGACGAGCCAGATGCTGCCGGTCTGCCGGTGGTGGGTGGCCAGCCAATCCCGCCATTGCCCCCGGCTCGTCACCTCGACCTGCTGAAAACGATCCATCATCCTGGAGTTTCCATCATCCTTGGGTTACTGAGGGGCTTATTCGGGCAAGCCATATTGGCTGGGGCAGAGGGTGGTGATGTCGCCGTGATAGGCCAAGACACTGGTGGTGGTGATACTGCACAAATCCGCTTGAATCAGGGATTGTTGCTGTTCAAAGGTGAGGGGCTCTGGGGCCTTTCCCAGCAGTAGATTCAGCAGGCTCGGTTGGGGATAGCTGACCTGCACCAATTGATAGTCCGCCTCTAGTGCTGCCAACTGGGCCAGTTCTGCCAGGGCTTCGGGGCGACCCAGGGTGCCGTCGATCAGGTTGTACGCTTCGGCGGTTTCGACATCAAAGATATAGGCCCCCATCTCCTCCCGTAGAGTCTGCTCGGCAATGTCCCGAGTCGTGGCCACATGGGTGACGAAATTGCTGTACTCATTGTTAATGGCGGTTTGCACCACCTGCAATTCTTCTTCGGTGGGGGCGCGGAAGGGGTTGCCCAGGTCTTTGCCCTTACCGGCGGCGATCGCAAATTGCTGGATGCCGTTACGGGTGGTGATGCCGCCCCCAAACAACCCGCCATCGATTGCCACGGGGTCGTCAAAGAACAGCAGGGTCGGGCCGACCACCCCGATGCTGCCAACAATGCTGCCAGGGGCGGCATAAATCACATCCGCCGCCACCATGGACCAAACCCCGCCGGAGGCCGAGAGCCCTTCCACATAGGCCACAATCGGGTTGCCGGTGGTTTCTTTGTAGTGGGCCAGGGCTTGGTAGATCGCATCAGAGCCCACCACCGTCCCCCCTGGGGTCGAGAGCCGCAAAAAGATCCCTTTGACCTGATCGTCTTCGCTGGCTTTTTCTAGAATCTCCTGGAGTTCGTAGCCATAGGTGACCCCGCTCACCCCAAACAGGCCCGAGCCCGCTGGGCTGTTCAAAATGATGCCGTCAATGTGGATTTGCAGCAGGTAGTTGTCGCTGTCGTCATCGCCCGTGACATAGTCGTAGGTCAGCGGTTCGTAGCCACCAGAATCCTCCGGGCCGCCGCCACAGGCAGAGATCCCGAGGGTGAGGGCGATCGCGCCGAGGGTGGTGAGGGTCCAGGTTTTGAATCGGTTCATGGCCTTGATGGGGAGTGGGGGTGTTAAGGGGTGACGGGGTGACGCGTTAAGGGATGGTGGGTTGAATTCAGAATTCTGAATTCTGAACTCTGAACTCTGAACTCAGAAACCGCCTATCGGCCCAAAACCTTCAGTACCTTCCCCCAGGTGCGCTGAAGCCGGAGGCGGGTGATGCGGGCCGCAGACAAGTCCGGCACGTCGCTAGGATGGTGGGCAACATGATCAAAAAATTGATTGATCTCGGTCAAGATTTGGCCCAGCCGGAGCAGCACTTTATCCTGACGATAGGGTTCAAAGAAACCCGCTGGCAACCGCACCGGATGGGGATTGGCTACGGCAGCGAGGATGCGATCCACATCGTAGGCGGTGGAATAAACGCCGATTTTCTGGCAGTTAAAGCCCGGATCGAGGTAATCGGCCAGGGCGCTGTTGACGCTTGAAAACACCTGGCAACCGCAGGCCATCGCCTCCATGGGGGGCAGGCCAAACCCTTCGGTGAGGCGGTATTGTGCCCAGTATTCTGCTGAGTCGTAGAGATAGACTTTGGCTCGGTTAAACAGCTCCCCCAAATCCTCCACAAAATGATCGAGCAGCACCACATTGCAATGCTTTTGCAGGGCGGGTACCAGTTGCTGAACCATGTATTCTGACGATTTGCGGGCCTGCACCAGCACGTCGATGTCGCGGGGGAGGTGGCGATCGCTAAATTCCTCTCCAATTACATTGGGCAGATAGTACAGCGCCCCATTGGCGCTGTATTGGCCCCAGTAGCCGAGGGTATTGCGGCTAACGGTCACAATCGGCACCGAGGGGGGAAGGCGAAAGCCATAACCGGCACTATGGGCGTGGTAGACCACGGCTTCGCCCTTCAGTTTGGCCAGTTGCTTTGGCACCTGAAAGCCCCAGCTCACCACAAAAATGCGATCGCCGGGGGTTTTCAGAACATTGTCCAAAAACAGGGTGTCTGGTTCCCGTTGCTGGTAGGTGACGACTTCGGCAGGGCAAATCTGCTGGGCCAGCGCCAGGGTATTCAGCTCAGCAAACAGGCCGCCGCAACGATATTTGCCGCTGGTACCCGGCACCAAAAAGTAGAGGGTGCGCATGGGAACGGTTACCGTCCACCCACCGTGATCGAGTCCACCTTCAGGTGGGGCTGACCGACGGTGACGTAGATGCTGCCGCTGACGGAGCCGCAGAAGCCAGGGGCGAGGCTCAGGTCGTTGGAGCACATGGAGATGCGCTGCATCACGTCCTGGGCTTCGCCAATCAGGGTCGCGCCTTTCAAGGGCTTGGTGATCTCGCCATTCTCAATCAGATAGGCTTCATCCACGCCGAAGTTGAACTGGCCCGTCGCGCCGACGCTACCGCCCCCCATCTTCTTACAGTAGATGCCCTTCTCGATGGAGCTAAAAATGTCCTGGGTGGAGTAGTCCCCAGCGGCAATGTAGGTGTTGCGCATGCGGGAAGCGGCGGCGTAGGTGTAGCCCTGGCGGCGACCGCTGCCGGTGCGGGGATGGCCGGTGCGCATGGAACCGGCGCGATCGCTCAAGAAATTCTTCAACACCCCATTCTCAATCAGCAGGGTGCGCTGGGTGGGCATGCCTTCATCATCCATATCGATGGTACCAAAGGCATCGGTGGCGCGGCCCTCATCCCAGGCGGTGAGGTTTTCGTGGGCGATTTTCTCCCCTTTCTTCTCCATAAAGGGGGTGGTGCCCCGCTCGATTTGGGTGGTCTCTAGCAGGTGACCGCAGGCCTCGTGGAAGATCACCCCGCCAAAGTGGTTGGCCATGACGATGGGATAGGAGCCCGATTCCACATAGTCGGCGTAGAGCATCTTGCCCGCCGACTCCGACACTTCCTCGGCGGTGATGCCGTAGTCCCAAGTGCGCAGGAAGCCGGGATCGCTGGTGTCGCCGAGACGCTGACCAATGGAGGAGCGGTGATCGCCATCGGCGCAGAGCAGGTTGCTGCCCACGGACTGGGTGAGGCGAATGTCACGGGCGAAGGTGCCATCACTGGCGGCGACGAGAACCTCTTGCCAATCACGGAAATAGGCGGAGCGGCGGGCCTGGATATGGCTGGCGGATTTGGCGATCGCCCCATTCGCCGACAGCAAAATATCTCCCATCTCTTGCATGGAGCTGCACTGCCCCAACCAGGCATCTTTGCCCTTGACGGTGGCGTAGTCGCGGAACAGCTCCAAGTTCAACTCGGACAGATGGGAGGTGGGACCGGGCAGCAGCAAGCCCATGATCGCCAGCCCTTTTTCCATGACGGCCTTGAGCCCTGGGAAGGTGAGGTCGTTGGTGCTCACATAGCAGTCGGCCTTGCCCTTAAACACCCGCACTCCTGCCCCTGCCACGATGCGGGGGGAGATACTGGTGATGGCATCGTCTTCGGCCAGACAACTAATATATTGATTGCGCTCTAGGAAAAACTCGACCAGATCCGCCCCAGCGGCCCGCCCTAACCCCAGCAGAATCGAGAGGGGTTCCCGCCAGGACTCATCGAAGCGATCGCCCATCGATGTATAGGTCAAGCTAGGAATTTCTTCGGCACGGAGCAACCGACCAGGCATGAGGGTGGCAGTCATAGGGGGGGCTTAGGCAATGGGTAAAGATGCATTTCAGTCTAACAAACCCCCCTGCGACTCGGCGGGTGTTATGGGCTGCGTTAGGTTGAGAGCACCCCAAAGCCAAGCGTTGCAGCGCTGTAATCAACCGCATGACCGACTGGATTAATCTCACTGATAGAGATCGCTCATGTCTCCAAAATTCTCTCCACCAGTTCTGGGGCGAGCCGAAAACCAGCTTTGTGGGCAAGATCGTGAATCGCAGGCGCTAAAGATATCACCTCACCGGAGGCTTTCGCCCGCAACAACACACCCAAAACGCCCGTTACTTGTAAGCCCAGAGATTTTGCCGCCTTTCGCCCGTCTCGCTCGTCTAGCAGTATCCACTCAGCATGTCGTTCTAGCGCTAGTGCGATCGCTTCAGCTTCTCCAACGTCCAGGGTTTGTCTCAGGAGTTGAGCGATCTTGGTATCCCCTAATGGTTGCACTTGCAGCCAGCCATCGATCAGTGCAGCCCGAATCAGCGGAGAGCCGGGCCGGTCGTCATCCACTTTTAACTCATCCAACACAGCAGGTGGAATTTGAATCGTCCCAAATTGTTGCCGCAGCCAGTTCAGTTGTCCAATGATTGCTAGGTTCAGAATTGGTGAAGTGTTACTAACGACGGGCATAGGCGAGGTCATCTGTGAGTTCCTCGAAGCCATAATGCCGTTGGATGCTTCGCTGGGCGAGTAACTGCCCAAAGTCATATTTACCCATCTGGGCAAGCTCTCTGGCTTTGCCGAAAGAAAGCAGCTCTTGGGTGTAGAGGGCAACCGCTAACTCATGCAGCAAGGCTTGGTGAACGCGCTGCTCTGGTAGTCGAAGGGCTTGAAGAATAGAGTCGGAAATTGACAGTTGCAAGCCCATAATGAAAGCAATCGAGGGTTTTAAACTATTCTAGCTTTGAGGCTAGATGGGTTTAGGTTCGCAAGGTTTATCGTGGGGGATTTGCTCTGGTAACCGGTGGAGTTGGCGCAGCAGCGCGCTCGCGCTCGGGCAGAAGCTGACACAGAACGGCAGCGGGGCGATCGCTTGGCGGCACGCCTACCGGAACTGGGGGTAGATCCTGAATCGATTTGACCATCGGGCAAGCTAGCCCATGTTTAGCCAGCCAAATATGCGATCGCTGGTGAGGGCAAGGTCTAGCTCCGGGAAGACTGACAAGACTTGATCACTGGCACAAAGCCGGGGCTGTTGTTGAGGATGCAGCAACAAAAGACTGCGGTCATCTGGGTCCATAAACCAGCCCAACTGGCTGCCATGCTCTAGGCAGTGAAGAATGTTGCCCAAAACTTTGTTGGGCCTTTGTTCGGGAGAGAGGATTTCAATGGTCCAGTCAGGAGGCAGGTCGAAGTTGTCGGGGATGTCACCGGCTGGGGTGAAGGGAATTCGATCCCATTGAAAGACGGCGATATCTGGAACGATGGATCGCCCCCCAAAACTACATCTCAATTCTGGAAAGGCATAAGCTAATTGGGCGTCTTCTGCCACTTGATTAATGGTGCTACAGAGTTTGCCTTGCAAGCGGCTATGGCGTCCCTTGGGCATGGGTTTTTGAATGATTTCACCGTTGATGTACTCACTGGCAGGTTTGGTTTCTGGCAGTTGCAGAAAGTCTTGCAAGGTCAGTGATTTGAAGAGTGCTTGTACCATGCGACTCCCCGGCAAAATAGTAGGGCGTTGTTAATGTCTCCATCTTAATGTCTCGGTTGATAGCGCATGTCCTGATCGGGCCAATGGGACAACAGCCTGTTTTTGCCAGATTTTATAGTGTTTCAAGAGCTGGGCCGCTCGGGGTGGACTCTGAATCGGTCTGCTCAAACTCGGCATCACCGAACCCAGCACCCAACCCGCTGTCATCCTCGCCAATCCCGACCAAGCCTCCAACTCCCCTCTCCTTTTCTTGAATGCCCCTTGGGCTATAGCTTGGGAGAGGGGCCGGGGGTGAGGGCTCCGGGGCCGGGGCCTGCCTTGAGCGAAGCCTAAGGGTAAGGGCTTTCGGCCAACGCTCCACCGACCCAATATTACGAGCAGCTACTGGGCGGCAAGGGTCGCGCCGAAGCGTTGCGCAATGTGCAGCTAGAGATGATCAACTCCGGCAGCCGCTACACCCACCCCTACTATTGGGCACCCTGCATCACCACCGGCGACTGGCGTCCCCTCTGAGCTGAATCTTGGGAAAATATCTCACCGTTAATTCAGCCCAAGCATCTACCCACGGCGCTGCTGGCTGAGCAAAATATGATTTAAAAACTCCCCAGGTAGGATTCGAACCTACGACCAATCGATTAACAGTCGACCGCTCTACCACTGAGCTACTGAGGATTGCATTGCTAATGTTAACGACATGGGGTGGACCTTGGCAAGTCTATAACCCAGGAAGTTTGTCCGACCTGGCGATCATCGCTGCCCGAACCGCATTTTTTGCAGGCGGAGCTGGGCCTCGGGAGACAAAGAATGGGCCAAGAACCGTTGGTTACGTTTGAGTTGAGCCTGCCGATGATGCTGATCCCGATGCCGACGAGCGGTGGCCAACACATCGGCACTGAGCTGTAGAGCCGACATCCATTCGGCCCCATACCCCATCACGGTCAGTTGCTGAGCCCGGTCCGAGGTGGCCACAATCAGGCGACCCGGATTGGCCCGCCAGCGGGCACAGTAGCGCTCGATATAGCTATCGGCGGTTTGACCAAAATCGGTGTAGTGCAGCGATAGGTGTTCAGTCACCGGCTCCACGGCAGCTGGGGTGGCCTGGGTATAGGCATCAAATACCAAATGGGTATGGAACTGTTGGTAGGCACTGTAATTGACCATCAACTCCATGAGCTGATCGCGGGCCGCCGCTAACCCCCCTTGATCGCGCAGTTGGGTCAGCTCAGGCCAACTGCCAACCATGTTGTAGCCATCCACGTAGAGCGTCGCTAAATAGGGGGAATTGGCCATGGCCTTGGGGGGGAAGTGAGGAGCAAGGGTTCTTTTTACTATACTTAACAGTTTGCGAAGGAAATAAGCGGGCTGCCCTTCCCCATGATTCAATCCTCCACCGAATCGCCTGCTAGCTTGGCGATCGCCCATCAAGGCCGGTCTTTGACCATCGCCACCACCGCCACCGGCCTCAAAACGCTGATTCCCTTCTGCATAGGCCATTCGGCCCCTCTCCTGATTCCCCAGAAGCTCCAGGTAGAGGCCGAGCAATACACCGCAACGGGACTCCAAACCGTCACCTATAGCGGGTCCCTGCGGGAAACATTGCCCCAATATTGGCAAACCTACGACCAACTCGTCTTTGCCCTCGCCACCGGAGCAGTGGTGCGTCTCATTGCCCCTTTGCTCAACCACAAAGCCACCGATCCCGCCGTTGTTGTTGTCGATGAAGCCGGGCAGTTTGCCATTAGCCTGTGCGGCGGCCACCAGGGCGGAGCGGATCGCTTGGCTCAGCAGGTGGCTCAGTATTTAGGGGGCACCCCCATCCTCACTGGGGCCGCTAACCACCGCAACTTGTCTGGCATTGATGTGGTGGGGGAGCCCTTTGGCTGGGTCAAAGGGGGCGGCGACTGGACCGGCGTCAGCAGCGCGATCGCTGCGGGCCAGGCAGTGCAAGTGGTCCAAGAAGCGGGCTCTGACCTATGGCAACAGCATCTCCCCCCTGATCACCCTTTTCAATGGGGTTGGCCGGAAGTCTCTGGGGCCGCAGTACTACCCAAACCCCAGGCCCGCGTCTGGATTAGTCCGATCCAGCGGCAATTTTCCCCAGGGGCGGATCTGCCTAAGGTGCAGTGGCACCCACGGGTGCTGTGGGTGGGACTGGGCTGTGAGCGGGGTACCGACCTCGCGCTGATGGAGCTGGCCCTCAGCCAGGTGTGCCAAGCCCATCACCTGGCTAAGGCCGCGATCGCCGGTATCGCCAGCCTCGATCTCAAGGCTGATGAAGTGGGTCTGGTCCAACTCTGCCAAGACCATGGTTGGCCCTTGCGCTGCTTTAGTGCGGAGGAACTCCAGGCGATTCTGGTCCCGAATCCCTCATCGGTGGTGAATCAGGCGGTGGGCACCCCCAGCGTGGCGGAAGCGGCGGCGATCACTGCTGCTTCCACCACTAACCCTGCCAGCTTGCGGGTTCAAAAACAGGTCATTCGCCATCCTGACTACGCCGGAGCCGTCACCTTGGCGATCGCCGAAGCGGAGCAAGAATACACCGGTCGCAACGGTCACCTGTGGCTGGTGGGCACCGGCCCTGGCAACCTCGATCAAATGACCCCTGCGGCCAAAGCGGCCATTACCGGTGCCGATGCCGTTGTGGGCTATCGCCTCTATATGGATCTGATCCGGCCCCTGCTACGACCCGGCCAGATCATCGAAGCCATGCCCATCACCCAAGAACAGCAGCGGGCAGAACGGGCCATTGAGTTAGCCCGATGGGGCCTCTCGGTGGCGGTGATTTCGTCGGGAGACTGCGGCATCTACGCCATGGCCGGTCTGGTGCTTGAAACCCTGCAAGCCCAGGGTTGGGAGGGTCACAGCCCAACCGTAGAAGGGGTACCGGGCATCTCGGCCCTACAATCGGCAGCGGCGCGAGTGGGTGCCCCGTTGATGCATGACTTTTGTGCCATTAGTCTCAGCGACCTACTCACCCCCTGGGCAGTGATTGAGCAACGGCTACGGGCCGCCGCCGAAGCAGATTTTGTCGTGGCCCTCTACAACCCCAAGTCCCAACAGCGCACCGAGCAAATCGCGATCGCCCAAGGGATTTTTGCCCAGCACCGACCGGCCAACACCCCAGTAGCCCTCGTGCGCGCCGCCTATCGCCCCGACGAGCGCATCATAGTGACCACGGTGCAGGCCATGCTCGACCACCCCATCGACATGCTTACCACAGTGCTGATCGGGAACCGTAGCACCCAGCTTTATGCGGGCAAGGTGATCACCCCTCGGGGATATCGGGTTAATTGACCTCAATCCAATCCCCCTAGACGCCGACTGCAATCGGGCAAGGAGAAAGAGAGCGTCTTCTGCAATGGGAATTGCAATGGGAATCAATCAGCTCCATGGGTTATGACGGTTTTACATTAGTCCATCAGCCTCTAGCAAAAGAGGCTGATTGGGCATCCTTAGCTATACAGGGAATCTCGACCAGCAGGTTCGGGATCAGTGCATCGATCTAACCATCAGTGATGGGGGCCTGATTAGGGCTATGTAGGGTGGGATGGGACAGCATCCGTCGTTAGCGGTGTCAACGTAGTCAAGACCAGGATTAAGAGTGTCTTGCACAACCAGAATCATCTAACAACTCAAGCTAGGGTAGATATTACTAAGTCAATCCGGTGGGGGCCTTATTATCCCGATGGGAATGCCTGTCCTGGGTAAAACATTAGAACCAGTCCTGAAAAAAATTACGTCTCTAAATATTGTGCCGATTCATCACTCTCCCGACATTGCTTTGTTCCTGCGATGGATGCGAGATGGGGGAGCAGAACGGGTGATGGCCAACCTCGCGAATGGCTTTGCCCAGCAGGGACTCAAGGTCGATTTAGTCTTGATTCAAGCAGAAGGTAATTTCCTTAAGTCTTTACACCCCAGCATTCGAGTCATTGACCTCGGCGTTGAAAGTGTCGCGATCGCTGGTTTTTTGAAGTTTCCCACCAGCTTGCAGTCAACCGGCAGCCTGCTGAAACTGGTGAAGTACCTCAAGCGTTATCGCCCCCCGGTCCTACTCGCCGCCACCCACTACATTAACGAGGTCGCCATTCTGGCTAAAATCCTAGCCAGGGTTCCCACCCGCGTTATCGTCTCGGAGCATACTCACCTCTCTAAAGAGGCCCAGCGGGCTGAGCAAGTTAGCGCCAAACTCGCCCCCTGGGCCGCACGGCTAGTCTATCCGTGGGCCGATGGGATCGTGGCGGTTTCTGAGGGCGTGGCAACTGACTTAAGTCGTCTCACGGGCATTCGCCCCAACAAGATCAAAGTCATTTACAACCCTGTTATCTTCCCCCATCTATATCAGCAAGCCCAGCTGGAAGTGCCCCACCCTTGGTTTCTGCAGAAGGATATCCCTATCGTGTTGGGGGCAGGTCGTTTTGTTCGCCAAAAAGACTTTCCAACCCTGATCCGTGCCTTTGCTCAGGTGTTACAGCGTTGCCCAGCTCGGTTGGTCTTACTAGGGGATGGACGGGATCGGATCGCGCTAGAAAATCTAATTGATGAGTTAGGCATTGCCGAATCCGTGTGGATGCCTGGGTTTATGGAAAACCCTTATCCCTATCTAAAACGGGCGGATGTTTTCGTACTCTCTTCAGCTTGGGAAGGGCTCCCCACGGTACTGATTGAGGCGATCGCCCTAGGGACACCAGTTGTATCGACCAATTGCCCTAGCGGACCAGCAGAAATCTTGAATAATGGGAAGTATGGAACATTAGTTCCTGTTCAAGATCCTAAAGCAATAGCACAAGGCATTTTAGACATACTCAATGGAGAAACCAAACAAGCACCTCAGAAGTGGATTCATGAATTCACCCTTGAAAGTGCTACTCAGAGATACATCAATAGACTTTGCGAAACTCAGAATCTGTCCGCCTCAAGAATCAGGGCAAGAGCTAGCTGATAGGGGTAATACCTTAGTGGTGCAGAAAACTCCTGAAACCCTTATGAATAAAGGATTCTCACCGAGACGGCAGATTTGGGATTTCTCTAGAGATCGAACGAAGGCAATGGGTTTCAAACGCTATGTTGACCGCCGGACCCGTTTAGTATGAGACTCAAAAAAGTTTTCTGCACCACCAAGGGGGTAATACTCTAGGGAAGTTGAGCAGGAATAAAAATTCGTTCTTTAGGAAAATTGTTTTTCGATAATGAATAGCCCATTGGTTAGCATTATTATCCCTGCATACAATGCGTCATCGCTGATCAGTGAAGCTTTAGACTCTGTTGCAAGGCAAACTTATCCAAAGTGGGAAGTTATTGTTGTAGAGGATGGAACAAAAGATGGAACAGAAGGGATTTTAAAAGAATTCTCAAGCCATTTTGATGATGAAAGAGTCCACTATATTCACCATCTTGAAAACAAAGGCGTAAGTGCAACTAGAAATACTGCAATGGCAGCCTCGAATGGAGAATACATTGCGTTTCTTGATCATGATGATACTTGGGATGACTGCCATATAGATTCACTGATGAATTACCTGGAAAGTGAATCTAAAGATCTTGTTTTCTCGATTGCAAGATCTATTAAATTTGATCGCAGCAAAGATCTTGGCATGCAAGGTCCAAGTCGAAAAGAGTGGGAAAATTTTCCTTCAAGTTTACTCGATTATTGCTATATTCCAGTATCTTCTGTAGTCCTGCGAAAGACAGTATACGAAAAAATTGGAGGGTTCGATGTTCGTCTATCAAAAGCTGAGGACCTTGATTATTGGATTCGATGTATTGACAACAATATATCTTTTGGATTTTTCTCGAAACCTACAAATACATATCGTCAAGGCAGTCCGACTTCTGCGACTTCAAATAAAGAAGATTTATTAATTGGACATGCTCAAGTATTACGAAAGCATCACCGCAAAAAAATAACGCCACATCGTTATATTCAGGGCGCAATTCTAGCACGACATCACCTTGGGGTTGCCCGCAGGAATCTCAAGAAAGACTTATTAAAATCAACTCAATTTTTTCTGTATTCATGGCGCCTTTCTCCGTTGGGATCATTGTTGGCTATACACTGGTTCTTGGCAGAAAAATTGGGCTTTGTAGAGAAGAATAGCCCTAGACACGGCTGATTCAAATCCTTCTAAGGCGTGGGTGCTAAGTATGAAGATCGCTTATATTACAACTTATGATCTATTTGATTCAGCAAGTTGGCCGAGGAACCAACTTGGCATGTGCCAAGCAGCAAAAAGACTAGCCAGTAACCTCGAGAATTATTTCCCTGTAGCCTATGTGGGTGGGCTAAAAAAGAAGACGTTCCCTATCACCAAATTGAAATGGTTGTTCTATCGAAAAGTCGTTGGCAAAGATTATTATCGGTGGTCTGAGCCAACTGTAGCTAAGGATTATACTTTCCAGGTCGAAAAAAAACTAAATCGTATCTCCCACGATGTTGTTTTTTGTGCTGAGAATGCCTTGATAGCACCTTACTTAAAAACCTCAAAGCCTATTGTGATGTGGACGGATGCCCCTCTAGCATCCTTGATTGATTTCTACCCATATATGAGCAACCTTTGTAAGGAAACAAAAAATAATATTCTGAAGCTTGAAAAGCAAGCATTTCTTGGTAGCCACAAAATTCTATTTGCTTCGGAATGGGCAGCAGAGTTTGCGCTAAGAACTTATGGCCTGAATCCTGACAAGGTAAAGGTGGTGCCATGGGGAGCAAACCTTGGTCCCATGCCCTGCAAAGAAAGTATCTGCCAAAAAGTTTTGACTCGCCCTATACGTCCTCTTAAGTTGCTTTTTATAGGCAAAGAGTGGAATCGTAAAGGCGGCAATCAAATCTTAGAGATTGCTAAATTACTCAATCTAAAAGGTATAGAGACTGAGTTAATTGTTATTGGCTGTCAACCACAGATCAAAGGAAGCCTACCGACCTTTGTTAAGGTTTTAGGGTATTTAGATAAGTCAACAACAGAAGGATGGAATCAGATTGTGAAAGTCATGGAAAGCACTCATTTCCTACTATTACTTTCCCAATCAGAAGGGCACTTCGAATAAAAGATTTGTTTAACAAGCTAGTGGTTGCAAAAAGCCCGTGACGCTTCCGGC
>JAQCKL010000619.1 GCA_027592485.1 Cyanobacteriota bacterium | reverse complement strand
CTTAAGAGATGCGATGGAGCACGTTCTCAAGGTGGTAACGTCTTAACCTAAGTGGCGACGGCTATAGCGCTGTCCTAGACGGCAGTTGGTTATTAATGACGCCGAGACCGCGCCCATGTTGAACTGAAAATTTTGAATTGATCTACAGTTCACAGAAATACTCCCCCCACTCCAACTGCCGATCTGCATACAGATCCACACAGGTAAACCCCGTCACATCCCCATCCACCAGCCCATAAATGTCATGCCAGCCCGAGTTGTCCGAGCCAAACCGCACCGAGCTAGTGGCACCACAGTCATCAATCACCTCCTGGCTCAGGCTCAACATGAACTGGGGAGAAGACAACACCGACGCCTGCCCCTGCCCGCCTAAGAAAAACAGAATCGATACGGGCCGATCCGCCGGGGCCTGCTCGTCATAGCCCATATAAATGCTCCGCAAAAAGCCCTCTGGAACGGCATTCAGCTCTCCCCGAGCGGTGGCTAGGACGCTGTGGCAGCGATCGCTCACCGAAATTCCCCCCTTTAACACCAGATCGGCCCGCACCCAGCCCATTGCCCCCGAGGTTTCAAACTGCACCCGATGCCAGGTGCTGTTTTCCCCCAGATGGGATTCCAAGATAGTGACGGCATCCCCCGCAAAGCCGATATGAACCACTGCAAAGCTGGTCCCTGGGCCGCTGCGCAGATTCACGCTGGAATTTGGAGCAGCAGTTAACGTGGCTGCTTGGGGCTCATCCTGGGCCAAGAGCGGTCCAGAGATGGCCATCATCACCGCCATAACACCCCCGCAAACCAGGGCCGTCCGTCTTAACCAATTGTGGTCATCCATTGCCTTGCTCCTTGGGTCCAATGGATATTGATTCAGGCCGTAGCCGCTGTTTCCCGATTAACGCAGACTTTTGTAACCCGGTTGGTGGGTCCCAGGCCGATGGCCTAGGCCCCCGCAAGGGCACCAGGATATCGTCCGATTCGACCGATGTAGGAGCACCTCTTGTGGTTGCCCTCAGTCATCTGCCGGATAACCGATTGAATAACACGGATGGGGAAACGGGTTGGTTGAGGGGTGCTCGGCGGAGGGTGGGCACTCGCCCGAGTCCCACTCGTGATCGATAGCGCCGGTCCTCATGGAGATGAATGGTTTAGGGACGCAGAAAGTTGCATCCTCCAAAACTTCCCTCCAGGCATAAATTCTAGAGATTAGCGCGGGCATCTTTGACCGCTGCCAGAAAGAAGATCACCACCAACGGGGCACAAACCCCTAGCAGGATGGCGGTGGGTAAAACTCCCCAGTCGGGTTGTCCCGATGACAGTTCAAAAATCGCTCCGGTTGCCGAGATCGCCGTCAAACAGGAACCCGCCAAAAACAAGCTACTTTTAGGCGTCCACATCATTTCAATCCTCCACCACTGCCTTTAACAATACGGGGTCAGTGCCTCGCGCGGAAACCCGATCGGGTCTTAAAGCCTAATCTTGAACGGTCTGGACATCCTTCGCAGAGAATCCCTCTTTTTGCAGTGCCTGATGCATCGCAATTTGGTTGGTTACCCGATCCACAAACATCACCCCAGCCAGGTGATCCATTTCGTGGAGAATGCAGCGGGCCAACAGGTCAGCGGCTTGGCGTTTTTGGGGTCGCCCATTTTCATCCTTGAAGCTGACCTCAATGGCGGCGGGGCGGACCACATCCAAGTAGACGCCAGGAATACTCAGACATCCTTCTTCACCGGTACAGAGTTCTTTGCTGGTGCGAATGATTTTGGGGTTAATCAGCACCAGGGGCGGCGTTGTGCCCTGATCGGGCTCGACATCCACCACAATTACTTGTTTGTTGACGGCCACCTGGGGCGCAGCTAAGCCAATGCCGTCCGCACTGTACATGGTTTGCAGCATCTCTCGCACCAGCGATCGCACCGTCTCATCCACCTTGGCCACCCGCTTTGCACTCTGGCGCAGGACGCGATCGCCCAGGGTATGAATATCCAGGGGGGGATGCTTGAGTTTTTTTTTGTCAACCTGGATGGTGGCAGTCATGGGATTCAGACGTTGTTAATGGGATCAGGGCAATGCTAAGGCAAGGCTTTCAATTTATCTTAGCAATCGACTTCACCATCTTCTCCGTCTCCATTGTGCCCTTCTGGTCGATTACCCCATAGAAATTTTCTGGGGTCGTTGTCTTTACCCTGGGGCGACAACCAGCCAGGGTTTGGCGCAAGTTGACGACGTTGCCAACCACCGCGATCGCGGGGGCGGCAAAGCCCGTCGCTTCCATCTCCATGCCAATGCCATCCAGGGTACTCACCAATTCCTCCTGCTCGGGTCGAGTCCCCCAGCGAATAAGGGCAATGGGGGTGTCGGGCCGCAACCCCGCCTTGCCCAAAGCCGCAATAATGTTGTGGAGATTATGGACCCCCATATAAATCACAATGGTTTCTGAGCCTTGGGCAATGGCGGCCCAGTTCACCTCAGGGCGATACTTACCCGCCGCCTCATGGCCGGTCACAAAGGTAAC
>JAQCKL010000618.1 GCA_027592485.1 Cyanobacteriota bacterium | reverse complement strand
AATCCATTGCTCCAGGGCCATCTGCACCTCTACTCGGATTTTGAGTAAATCCGGCTGGCTGGGGTAAAGCAGGAGTGCTTGATCTAAAGCACCATTGGCCTCCTCTAACTCACCCTGCTCCATTAGGTAGCGGGCATATCGCACTTGACCCGGAATGAATTCTGGATAGGTCTCCGTTAACAACTGCAAGGGCACGCGGGTCCGATGGGCTAACCCCAGCTCTAGTCCTTGGTTGGCCTCCCGCCAATAAACGGCTCCCCCAGGGGGTAAATCAGCCGCATCGAAAATGGGCACTGGTCTGGAGGGCAAGGCATCCGCTAGCCAGAGGTCGTTTTTAACCTGGCGATAAATATTTTCTGCCTCTGGATAGGCCCCAGCTAAGTAATACTGATCGGCGGCGATCAGCAACTGCTGCCGCCGTGACAGCTTCGGCACCTCAGCGGGCGCTACCGGGAGAAGCGATTCAGGATCAATGCTGTCGGCCATCCGATCCTGGGGATCGAGACTCGCCGCCGGTAGGCGAGGCTCAAAATCCGGCAAGGTCAGCGTTTCGGCACCGGTTTCCGTTGGGGTGGATGCAGATGACTCAGGGGGTTCTAAATTTATCCCATTGGCCAGGGTCGGCATTTGTCCCATTGACCCAGGGCCTGATGGCGAAGCGCCAATGCCCTGGCTGGCAATGGCCTGCCCCAGCCGTCCCAGGGTCAGCCCCCCTGATAGCAGCAGCGTGGAGAACAGGCTAGCAAGGCTGATGCTCAAGAAACGGCGAAAAGCGCCCATGGCAACCACCAAGGAGTAAGGGGTAGCAAGAATGAGGCCGCAAGAGATGCGGCAGACCTCTTAAAAGGTTGATGAGATAGATGGATAAACGTTCCCTGACGGCATTCCCCTAGCTCCAATGGGAACTCAAATCTATAATCTTTGTAAAGCACTATTACCGTTGATATCACCATGGATCTTGGCACCCTCGACCCCATCAAACCTTGGCTCAATTTCATTCACCCATTGATGATGTGGATCCTGCTGGGCATTACCGTTTACGCCCTTTATCTTGGCATCCAAATCCGCCGTACCCGGAGCGCTGAGGGGGATGAGAAAAAGCAGTTGATTAAAGGCAAGTTTAACCTGCGCCACCATCAACTCGGATCAGCGCTACTGGCGTTGATGGTGCTGGGCAGCATTGGCGGGATGGCAGTGACTTACATCAACAATGGGAAGCTTTTCTTGGGTCCTCACCTGCTAGCAGGGTTGGGTATGACCGGGTTGATTGCCACCTCTACCGCCCTGGTTCCTTTTATGCAAAAGGGTAATGACGCCGCTCGCTATACCCACATCACTTTAAATATGGTGCTAGTGGGTCTCTTTGGCTGGCAGGCCGTGACCGGTGTTCAGATTGTGCAGCGGATTCTAGAGAACTTCTAAATTGCCTCAGCGATAACTGTGTGGTGGCGGGGGCTGTTAGTCACGATGGTGGGCTCTCCAAATCCCGCCGCCTGGAACGTGCTGTTGAAATTCAACCCAAAGTATTCATCTAGATAAGGTTCTGTGCTTTTGAGCAGCGTCAGCACAAAGGGCGGCATTTGGGTAAAAGTCTCGCAGGCGGGATTCATGTCCATGATGGCGAGGTGGCCGCCAGGGCGCAGCAACCGTCGGGCCTCGTGGATTATGGCGATCGCCGCTGACTGTGGCAACTCGTGAAACACCAAACAAGCTGACACTAAATCAAAGCCCCCATCCGGTAAGCCGGTAGCCTCGGCAGCGGCATGATGCCAAGCGATCGGCTTCAATGTCGATGGGTTAAGCGCTGCATCACCAGCGGCCATCCCGATTGGCTGTCCCCCCTGATCGGAGTGGAAATAGTTTCTATCCTGCCGATACTTGGCGACAGCCAAGAAGTAGGGCGATAGATCGACGCCAGTCAAGCCAGCACCAGGAAAGGTGGCCTGCAACGCTTCTGTACTCATGCCCACGCTACAACCTAAATCCACGATCTCGGTGGGCGATTGAGGCAGGTTGGCTTTCAGCACATGGTGGTAACTCTGGCGTAATTGCGTATCCCCTTCGGCCCCAGCCTCGGGCCAGATCCGGGCATGCACAGCTTTGGCAGCCACCTCGACTTCCATGGCTGGTTGCCAACCGAGATTGCCTTCTTCGTAGGCGTGGAAGCTCGTGACGTAATAGTTGGGATAAACCAGGTCAGGAT
The DNA here is from genome assembly GCA_027592485.1 of Cyanobacteriota bacterium. Taxonomy (GTDB): domain Bacteria; phylum Cyanobacteriota; class Cyanobacteriia; order Phormidesmidales; family Phormidesmidaceae; genus PCC-6406. Next base: position 316 of record JAQCKL010000618.1, on the reverse strand, counting down.
TCTGGACTGCGGCGAGATCCTGAGCCCACTGCGCTGAGAACTCGGCATTCCCTCCCCGAGCATTAAGCTGCTGGACCTCATCACGCCAGTAAACCCCGATCGACTCAGCCCGCTCAATCATCATGGTGCGGGCCTTATTCTTGGCAAGGTTGGCCAAGGGCTTAATCGCTAAAACGCCGTTAGCAAGCCAAGAGAGCGGGTTGGGGGAAGCCGTGGCAGAGGCAGACAAATGCGATGTCATTAAATTTTTCGTAACTGCCAACGTTTCGTTTTTAGCTGGCGAGCCATTAGCTGCAATGGTAATGTTCAGTGATGA
>JAQCKL010000617.1 GCA_027592485.1 Cyanobacteriota bacterium | reverse complement strand
CCCAACCTCCAATGGATAGTCGGGCAGCGCCCTCAATCGCTTATCCATCAGGGCGATCGCATTGTCGGCGTCGAATTTGAGCACTGCACGATTCATGCCCAAGTCACGCTGGATGGCACGGAGTTGGGAGACTTGCTGGCCCTCGGAGCGGTGCCCCATCGATGGGGATGGGAAGAGCAATCCCAGTGGCAAGAACCCAGTGCCCCCGTTTCCTTAACGGATCCCGCTGATCCGCTTCATCGCATCGTGCAGTGCTACCCGGTCCAGGCTCCGACTTGGGTGGTGGTCATGGCTGACCATGGTGAAGACCAAATTGCCCCCCCGATCGCAGCTCCGACAAACGTTCATGGGAACCCGTTTGAGGGGGCCTGGGAAGGGTATGGGGGCGAGACGTTTCTTAACTATGGCCGGTTGCCAGGCGATCGGTTCATGATTAATTGGCCCCAGCAAGGCAATGACTATGGTGCGAACCTCAATGCTTTGCTGGGGAACGCGGCAGCTCAGCAGGATTGGCATCGGGCGGCGATCGCCCATAGTCAGCACTTTGCTCACCATATTCAAGCCCAGCTCGGTCGCCGCTACGGCTTAGCCACCGATACCTTTCCGCAAACCAGCCCTGATCTCGGCGGCGGTGCCTTTGCCTTACAACCCTACTATCGGGAGAGCCGCCGGTTGGTGGGGGTGACCACCGTCACCGAACGAGATATCTTGCCCTTACCAGGGGGGCAGGTCGCTCCCTTACCCATAAATCATGTTGGGGAAATGAGTGGGATCGCGATCGGCAACTATCCCAATGACCACCACTACCCTGGCTTTGACTTTCCCCTAGCGCCTAAATCCTTGCGATGGGGAGGACGCTGGACCGGTACCCCCTTTACCCTGCCCTACGAAGCCCTGATCCCCCAGCAGGTGGATGGCTTGCTGGTGTGCGACAAAAACCTGTCAGTGTCACACATTGCCAATGGAGCGACTCGGCTGCAACCGGCGATCTTGGGCGTTGGTCAAGCCGCAGGAATGGCTGCAGCCCTGTGCGTCGAATATCAGTGTCAGCCTCGCAATTTACCGGTCTCTGCTCTGCAAGAGGCGTTATTAACGGATCCCATCGCTCCGGCAGCGATCGTTCCCTGCTTTGATTTAGTCCCTGGAAGCCCTGATTGGCAGTCCCAACAGCAGCAATATCAGCAAGACCCCGCGCGGTATCCCCAAGATGGCTACGGTCATCCCACTGTCCCTACGCCTAATCTAGATTGTCCAAAATTTACAGGGTGGCTAGAACCCCATCCAGAGGGCGATCGCTGGCAGTTTACGCCAGATGACTTCGGGGCTCAACCCATGGCCGTCGTCACCCTTCACCCCCATGTCCATCAGCAATTAAAGGCATTGACCGTTGCCCAAGCTGTCACCCTCTGGGGCTGGCCAAATGGGGCCGGTCATTGGCTACGGGCTTTACAGATCACGTCAGGCTCTGGATAGGTTAAGCAGTTTCACGGACGCGAATTATCCTGACCCTTCTACTTACCCTGTGTAACAGGGAATATAGCAGTCGCCAGTCCGATTCGGACAAGACTGTGAGCCACTTTGCTTCTGCGCAAAGCGTCAGATGCAAGCACAGTGGCCAAAGCTATATAAGCACTGAGAGGGGTCTCTAAGCGATGGTTCGCAAGCACTACTGGGCCTTAGCCCTAATGGTCATCACCGCAGTCGGGTCAGCCGGAACGGCAATTGTGCCATCAACGTCTAAAGACGTGCTGGGTGACGGGTACAATACCGTTCAACAGGCCCAACATCGGGGCAGCGGTCGTCTGGCTCAACCTGCTTTAGCAGCTGTTGGGCTGGGAATTGAGAATGCCAATTTAGGGGCATTTCATGCCCAATCCCACCGGGGTAGCGGGCGATTGACGGCCCATGCCATCGATGCATCAGCGATTATGGCTTGGCGAGGGAGTGGCCGGATTTCCGCAGCAGGTGCCGTAGCACTTGTTTAGGTAAATGGGATAGACCCTGGGCCTCTAGGCTGACGAGAACAGCCGTCTCCGCTAGGATACTGAATTGTGATTCAAGTCACCATTGTTCTTTCCGGGGTTAAATGGGGCACAGTTTGAGCCAGGTTTGCTTTGTTCCGGTTACACATCCTGTTTTCAGCCACAAGCGGTATAGATTCAAGCGGTATACATTGATGATATGGGTCATCCTTCTCAAACACAGCCCCCTACCAGCAGTGCTCTCAATCCTGCTTTAGGCTGTGACGATTATTCAGCAACATTGTTTTTAGGGTGATCCCGTTATGTCCGACGCGCTCTCATCGATTAGTAACGACATGAAGCTGGTCCGTCAGCTTGAACCGAGCGCGATGGACCAGATCATGTTGTACTTGGCCTTCAGCGCCATGCGCACGGGTGGACATCGCCATGGCACTTTTTTAGACGCTGCGGCCAGCGCGGCTAAATGCGCCATCTATTTAGGGCTTGCTGAAAAAGTATAGACTTCATGTCCGACAAGGGCTTCAGCCCTTTTAGGGCTTTA
>JAQCKL010000034.1 GCA_027592485.1 Cyanobacteriota bacterium | reverse complement strand
AGTCTTGTCCTAATCGGACTGGCGACTGCTATAACGTTGCCAGACCAGACGGTCACCGCCACAAAAAATGACTCAGCGACATCGGCAAAGCCAGTCATGAGTTCTGCTCCTTGTTCACGGAGCCAATTTTAGAGCACTGTTACAGCGGCCCTAGGAGTAGACACCATTTGCTCAAACAGACTTTCGTAACGGTTGAGCGCCTGCTCGAAAGAATAGTGATCTAGGGCGTACTGCCGCCCTTGCTGTCCCAGTCTCTGCACCTTCTCAGGCTGGTTATACAGTTCCATAATGGCATCAGCCAAGGCAACAGGTCGCTCTGGCTCGACCACCAGCCCTCCCCCGCTAGCCCGCACGGCTTGGGCTGCGGTCCCTTCAGAAGGGACCGAGGCAATGATGGGTCGGCCACTGGCCAGTAGGACCTGGGTTTTAGAGGGCATATTGAAACCCACCACGTTGCGTTTCTGCATAATCAAGCCCACATCAGCAGCAGCCAACATCTCCGGTAACTGGGCACGGGGCGCAAAGGGGCGCAGCAGCACATTATTGACGTCCATTTCTTGGCGCAGCTTTTCCAAATCAGCCAGCTGGCTTTGCTCCCCGACAATCACAAAGACAATCTCGGGTATAGATTTGAGTTTGTAGGCCGCCCGAATAATGGTGGAAATGCCTTGGGTACGGGCAATGTTGCCAGAATAGAGCACCACAAATTTCTCCCCCAAGTCATTTCGATGGCGAAATTCATTGTCATATTTCGGAAGAGGCCGAATGAAGTTCACATCCACCCAGTTGGAGATGATCGACATCTTGGCATTCTTTACCTTTTTGCCCAGCAGATTTTGGCGAAAGCCTTCGGCAATCACACTAATGTGACTGGCACTGCCGTAGCAAAAGGCTTCTAACACCTCAAAGACACGAATTGCCACTGGATGGGTGATCAGCCCTGTTTGCACTGCGGCCTCAGGCAAAATGTCTTGAAGATTAAGCACCGTTGGGCAACGGTAAAGCAGCTTTAGCATCGCAACCGGAACCGACGCGGGTAACGAGGGGCTGGTGTAGAGAATAATGTCAGGCCGCCAGCCCTGCAAGGCTTGCATAAAGCTCAGCAAGACAAAGCTGCCATCGAGGAACACCCGTGCCACTAAGCCAGGGTTAGGACGAATCCAAACATAACAGCGCTGAATATGAACCCCATTGCGCTTTTCGGTGGTGTAGAGCTGGCCCCGGTAGTCGGGATAGATCTGACGCTCTGGATAATTGGGCATTGCCGTCACGACCCGCACCTGGTGCCCCCTCTGGACAAGCCCCTCGGCTAATTCGGTCATCAAGGGGGCGATACCAATGGGCTCAGGATGGTAGTTGTAGGAGTAGATCAGAATGCGCATAGATGCTAGGGATCAATCAGGCTAATTTATGTGCGGATGGCAGACAAACAAGGGTAGGTTATCAGGGATATTCAGCTGTAGCGAACCCGCCAACCTCTTAGCAGAATGAAGGGACGGTTGTCTCAATTGGCTGTCAGGTCTGAGTCTGGATACTGCTGGAGCCCCCACCAAAGGTTATCCATAAAACCACCTCCAAATCTTTCAAATGTTAATCCGGAGGCCTCATCTAGACTTCATAAATCAGCGCACTTTGGTTAAACCGAGACCAATCTCCTTGGCTTTATCGCAGGGGCCAGTCCGGTTAGGACAAGACTGCAAGCCATGGTGATGATCTGTTATGCGTCAGAAGGATACTTGGTGTCCTGGTCAAAGTAGGCCAGCGCTATATGTACAGGATGCCCTTTTGACCGGCAGTTAGCAGTATCGTCAAAACAAGTTGGGGTAATTGGCTCCCGTAAAGATTCGGTCAATGTTGTTACAGTGTCATCCTGGAGGCCATGGAGAATTGGTTCCGACTGCTCAAAACCTTTCAGTTCTTTGGCGAGATGCCGCTGATGGGCAACACACGTTGGTTGCAGGAATTACTTGGCATGGATTTTACCCACCTATCCCCCTCACCCCTACCTTTGCCCTCAACCCAGGCCCAGGATATCTGGCGGCTCGGGATGCCTTCAGAAGGGGGGACAGATCTGGAAATGGGATTAAAAAGGGTCGCAGGCGTTGCCCCCAAGACTCTGATCTCCTCACTCATACCTCAAACGGTATGGGTGAATAGTCGATCGCTGCTGTGGTGGAACCCGCTTGAAGTTGATCCTGGCCTCGCCACCGTGATCCCGATGTTGCAAGCAACCTCAGCCCGTCGCACCTTCCCATTATTTGAGTTTGATCAAGGGACAGCATCCGCCCCTGATCTAGCCGAGATCTGGGGCGCTGTCGATGATGTGGTGATGGGGGGAGTCAGTAGCAGCGGTCTCCGACAACAGGCTGGATATGTCCAGTTTTCTGGTCAGGTATCCACGCAAAATTCCGGCGGATTTGTGTCGATCCGGACTCGCAATTTTGAGCCCCCGTATGACCTGAGTGCATGGCAGGGATTGAGACTCAATCTGCGGGGAGATGGCCAACGGTACAAGCTCATTTTGCGCGATCGCCCCGCTTGGGATGGGGCAGCTTACTGTGGCTCTTTCGATACCGTACCGGGGGAGTGGCAGTCAGTTGAAATCGCATTTGCTGATTTAATCGCGACCTTCCGAGCCCGCAGCATTGCCAATGCCCAGCCCTTCAACTCAGCCCAGGTTTGGGCGTTGCAACTGATGTTGAGCAAGTTTGAGTACGATGGCGCTCTCAACCCCCGCTTTCAACCAGGGTCTTTTGCCCTAGACATGCGTAGTATCAGCGTCTATCAACCCGCAAAGTTACCGCCACTCATCGCGATCGCCACTTGCGAGAGCGTAGCGCAGCAATACGATACCTTGCTGTCAACGAGTGGTTTGACTTATGAAGTTGTGCTTTTAGAGTCGTTAGATGGCATCAGTGAAGCCTGGCTTACGGCCCTGTTCAGCACCATGGACCGCCTCAATGCTCTTTGACGTTAGGCTGTCCAAGACAGTCGGCTTCAAAGCCGAAGCTAGGCTTTGAAGCAAAGATGATGGGTCTTTATCAACAATGGTTAGGTCTAAAGAATTTGAGACAGGAACTTCTTGCTGCGCTCCTCTTGAGGATTATTGAAGAAGGCCTCAGGGGTATTCTCTTCGACCAGAACACCGCCATCCATTAGCACCACCCGATCGGCCACCTCTCGGGCAAATCCGACCTCGTGGGTGACACAAACCATCGTCATCCCCTCATTGGCCAGGGTTCGCATTACATCCAACACTTCCCGCACCATTTCTGGATCTAGGGCAGAGGTGGGCTCATCGAACAGCATGGCTTTGGGCTGCATGGCTAGGGAACGGGCGATCGCCACCCGCTGTTGCTGACCACCGGAAAGCTGCCCCGGAAACTTGTTGGCCTGCTCTAAAATGCCGACCCGCTCTAAAAGCTGCATCGCGACTTCTTGGGCCTTAGCCTTAGGCCAGCGACGCACCCAAATCGGCGCAAGGGTAATGTTTTGCAGCACCGTTAGATGGGGAAACAGATTGAACTGCTGGAACACCATCCCCACTTCCCGGCGGATAGCCTCAATGTTCTTGAGGTCGTGGGCTAGGGTAATGCCATCCACCTCAATGCTGCCTTTTTGGTAAGGCTCCAACGCATTAAAGGTGCGGATAAATGTAGATTTACCGGAGCCAGATGGCCCCATCACCACCACCACCTCACCACGATAGACCGTCAGGCTCACCCCCTTGAGCACATGGAAACCGTTGTCGTACCACTTTTCCACGTCCTTGGCGATAATGACGGGCTCACCTAATTTCTGATCCATGGGAGCGGCTTCAGTTTGGAACTGGGTCATGGGTTAGCTCTCTATAAAATTCGATAGTCTGTGCAAAAAAGGGAGGGTGGGTAACTCAATTGTGCAACACCCTAAACGGTGTCCCTAAAAATAAGCTGTCAACTGTTACATGAAACCCTAATTATCGGTATTGAGCATTTCTTCAATCTTGCGACTCCCCAGGGACATGGAATAACAGAAAAACCAGTAAATCACTCCTAGGAACAAATACACTTCAGCGTAGCGGCCCAAGTAAGTTGGGTTCGCCAAAATTGATTTGCCAATGCCCAGCAGTTCCGCCAAACCGACGATCGCCAGCAAGGTCGTGTCCTGAAAGAGGCTAATAAACTGCCCCACAATGGCTGGAATGGCGATCTTGAGGGCCTGGGGCAAAATAATCATGACCAGGGTCAACGGGGTACTCATCCCCATGGACATGGCGGCTTCCTGTTGACCTCGGGGAATGGCTTGCAACCCCGCCCGCACATTTTCAGCTAGATACGCTGCGCTAAAGAGGGCTAGGGCAATAATGGCCCGCAAAACCCGATCAGGTCGAGCCCCCTCCGGCAAAAACAGCGGGATCATCACCTGACCCATAAATAGGAAAGCGACCAGCGGGACTCCCCGCACCACTTCGATATAAGCAGTGGCTAGCCACCGCACGACGGGTAAGGAACTGCGACGCCCTAGGGCCATTAATAACCCCAATGGAAAGCAGAGGGCAATCCCACTCACCGCTGCAATCAGCGTTAAGACCAAGCCACCCCAATCATTGGTGGAAACCGCTTCAAGGCCAAGGCTACCGCCTACGAGCCATAGAGACAGCAGATAGGATAGGCCCCAGGCTAAAGATATCCACTTACCTAGACCTGGTTTCGCCTTACCCACAACCCGCCCGACCCAAGCAGTCGCGGCAACAATGACCACCATGGGTAACAAAATCTGGCTGCTGGGACGGGTGGGAGGAAATAGGACGAAGAAGGCACAAATCACCCCAATCCCAATCAACACATTGAGACTAAATAGGGTGGGGAGGTTGCGGGCAATGATGCCCCAAGACAGCCCCCCCAGGGCACAAAGCACGGCAAGCATGACCCAGACGCGCCAGTACAACTCAGAAGGGTATGTCCCGGTCATAAAGAGACCGATGTTGTTCGGAATTACGATCCACTGGGCCGTGGTCAAGGCCCAAGTGATCATCCGATAGCCCCCAAGCCCCAAAATCGACCCGATCACAACCGTCAGGCAGCTATTGAACCAGTCGCTAAACAGGTTCTTGCGCATCCAGGCCACAGGCCCTTTCTTAATGATTTCAGGAGGCGCTGAGGAAAAGGAATCAGGTGTCGTTGTGGTCATGGTTTAGCGCTCCTTAAACTGCACCGCTCGGTTGAGCTGGTTCATCAGAACCGTGATCAATAAGCACATCACCAAATAGGTGGCCATCAGGACCACAAATACTTCTACGGGACGACCGGTTTGGTTGTAGGTGGTGGTGGCAATGGAATACATCTCTGGAAACGCCACGGCGAAAGCCAAACTGGAGTTCTTGGTCAGGTTCATGTATTCGCTATTCATGGGGGGAATAATCACCCGCATGGCTTGGGGAAAGACCACCAGCTGCATCGCTGCGCCCGCCGGAATCCCCAGCGATCGCGCCGCTTCCCACTGACCTTTTGATACCGACTGTATGCCTGCCCGGACAATCTCAGCCACAAAGGCAGAGGTGTAAAACACCAGGGCCGATAGTGCCGACACATACTCCCGAGAGAGGCGTAAACCACCGGTCACACCACCGCCCTCAACCCCTTGGGGTGCCTGCCAGTTGAGACCAAAACAGACTAGAAGGAGCACAATCACGGCCAAGCCGGCGATGCCATACAGTTGGGCCGCTCCCCCGGTGGCGGTTTCCACCCGAATCTTGGTGCGCCAATTCCACAAAAAGAGCCCCATGCCGATGCCAATGGCGATCGCAGCCAAGCCCGTTAGCGCTAAGGCAGCGCTAGAAGGCCAAGGGACATAGACACCACGGTTGTTCAAAAAGAACCAGTTCAGAACCTCGATTTGCGATTCAGGTCTAGGGAGTGCCCCATAAATGGCGAAGTACCAAAAAAAGAGTTGCAGCAACAGCGGCACATTCCGCACCAAGCCCACATAGATGCGGCTGAGCTTATAGAGCAACCAGTTTTGTGAAAAGCTAGCCACCCCTGTGGCCACCCCTAAAATCGTTGTGAAAAAAATCCCAGCGATGATCAGGGTGACGGTATTCGAAAGCCCCACCATCAGGGCCTTCCAGTAGGGATCCTGAGGCTGGTACTTGATCGCGCTTTCGCCAATACTGAAGCCCGCTGGATTCACCAGGAAGCCAAACCCAAAGGCATTACCCTGCTGGGTCAAATTACGGTTGAGGTTGCCGATAAAGAAGGCAAACAACAGCACCACAACCAACAGGGTAATCACCTGAAAGGCGATTTTCCAAAAGCGCTCATCGCGCAGTAGTGCTTTTAAGCTGAAAGAAGTTTCGTGAGCTGAATTACTGGCCATCAACCGTCCGTCCTATTGACAGCATTGGTATCGGTTCCTAAAGCAGGCCACTCTTCCAGACAAATACTGAAATAGAGATAACCGTCAATCCCTTAGGTTGTTTAGAACCATAAGGCAAAATGCCCCCTAAGGAAAGTTTCATTAGTTACAGTGATGCCGTTGTTTTTATGCGGTTTTGATCAACCCATAGAAACAACGGCATCATAAAGCAGTTGAGGGCTCCGATTTGCACCGAAGCCCCCAAGGAAATCATTCAAACTGTGTTAAGGACACGAATCCGTGCTTAACGGAAAGGCGGTGCATACATGAGGCCACCATCGGTCCAGAGGGCATTTTGGCCGCGCTCCAAACCAAACTGGGAACCAGCGCCCAAGTTGCGATCATAAATCTCGCCGTAGTTGCCCACATCTTTAATCACGCGGTACATGAAGTCATTGGGGATACCCATGTCGGTACCCAGGGTCCCTTCATCACCCAGGAAACGGGCAATATTGGGGTCATCGCTGCCCTTGAAGTCTTCGATATTCGCAGCGGTGATGCCAAATTCTTCAGCTTGGATCAAACCGTAAGTGACCCATTTGACCACATCAAACCAAGCGGAATCATTGTTCAAGGTCACAGGGCCAAGGGGTTCCTTGGACATGGTCACCTCTAGAACCGTGTGGTCTGCTGGGGTGGGCAGGGTGCTGCGACGGGCAACCAACTGAGATTTGTCAGAGGTCATGCCTTCACAACGGCCCTCGTCGTAGGCGGCGTAAGCAGCGTCAGCATCCTGGAAAACTACGGGCTCAAATTCCACCCCAAGCTTGCGCATTTGGTCGGTGAGGTTAAGCTCGGTGGTGGTACCGGTTTCCACACAAATGGCCTTACCAGCAAAATCTTCGAGGGTCGCAATGCCACTGTCGGTGCGCACCATCATGCCCTGACCATCAAAGAAGGTGGTGGGGGCAAATTCTAGACCGACTTGGGTGTCGCGACTAATGGTCCAAGTGGTGTTCCGGGAGAGCATATCGACTTCGCCACCGGCTAAAGCGGTAAAGCGCTCGGTGGAATCCAGACGACGGTACTCAACCGCTTCAGGGTCATCAAACAAGGCTGCCGCTACCGCACGACACACGTCCACATCCAGGCCAGAGTAGGTGCCGCTTTCATCGACAAAACTAAACCCAGGAATACCGCCATCGACGCCGCAGACCAACTGGCCCCGGTCCAAAACCGTTTGCAAGCGGCTACCACCGGCAGCACTTGTAGACTCACCACCATCGGCAGGGGTGCTTCCAACGGTGGTATCAGCACCACCACATGCCGCCAAGGTCAGCGTCAACGCAACCCCTAGAAGACCAATCTTTTTCATCGTCACACCTCACTCACTTCACAAATCACACATTTCGCCGGGACAAAACCCTAAGGTTCACTTCTTCCCACCCGAACATCAGACTGCTTTACACAGATTCACAGTCCAATGCCTTCCGAAATGTTTTTGTATTCTATGACACAGTTTGTGGGTAGACCCCAGTGAGATTGATCATAATACTCATTAAGATGTCTAATGATTAGTAGCAAATAATTTTGGACTGACAGCTTGTTGTTGCCCAGCTACGGCTAGGGATTCGATAGCGTTGTGGCTGAGCTACTGGCGATCGCCAGCCAGATCACGAATCAGGGCTACATGGGCGTAAGCATAGTGGGTTAGGGTATCCACTTCGGTGGAATCGAGTTCCTGTTCCCCAATGATTCGCTCCATTAGCCAGTGGACCAGGTGGTTGTCATCCAATGACAGCAGCAGGTGATTTTGAGAGGCTTCAATCAGAGCCCAAAACTGACGCAACAGATATGGATTCATAACGCCTTGCGCTTAAGGTTTTCTTTAGATTCCTTAGACTTTAGCTTACTTCTCTGAGCCGGTGTATTGCACTCGATAGATCCGGCCATGCATTTCTTCGGTAAAAAGTAGGCTGCCATCGGGGAGGATCAACAGCCCGACAGGGCGTCCCCAGGTCTCTGGGCCACTGGGATCGACCAGAAACCCGGTTAAGAAATCTTCGTAAAAGCCCAAGGGACGATGGGTCTCATCAAAGGGGACAAAAACCAACTTGTAACCGGTGCCCTGGCTGCGATTCCAAGAGCCACGAAAGGCCACGAATGCACCATTTTGATAGCGATCGGGAAAGCTGCTGCCATCGTAAAACTGCAACCCCAGGGCCGCAGAATGGGCTTGGAATAAGACGTCAGGGGTTTGGGTTTGGGCTGCGAGGTCAGGGCGAAGACTGCGTTGGGCTGTGACCGACCCTTGGTCATCGCCCTGCACCTGGCGAGGATCTAAGCGATCGGGGGATAGGTACGTGTAGGGCCAGCCCCAGAAACTGCCGGGTTGGACGCGAGTGAAATAGTCTGGAACAAGATCATCCCCCAAGCCATCCCGCTCATTCACCGTGGTGTAGAGGTCGCCGGTCACCGGATGAATGGCGAGCCCGACCGGATTGCGTAAGCCGTGGGCAAGGGTGGTTTGGTTTGCACCATCCAACCCCATCGTTTGGATAGACGCACGCGGCAGGGGCTCCTCATCGACATTAGAACGGGAGCCAATGGACACGTAAAGAGTTTGCCGATCTGAGGACAAAATAATGTTGCGGGTCCAATGTTGGCGGTAGCCATTGCCAGGTAAATCAGCAATTTTTGTGCCTTGCCCCACCAAGGCGGCTTGGCCTGACTGGTATTCAAAGCGCTGCACGCTGTTGGTGTTGCCCAGGAAAAAGGTATCCTCCCCAAAGGCCATGCCAAAGGGGATATTCAGACCATTACGCTCATCGGCAAAGGGTTGAATGATATCGGCTTGACCATCCTTATCTGTGTCCCGCAATCGGTGAATGCGGTTGTTGCGGCTTTCTACCACTAAGACATCCCCTTCGGGAGTCAGGGTGAGCCAGCGGGGGCGGTCTAGCCCTTCGGCGAAGACATTGACCGCAAACCCCTCGGGGACTGACAAAACCGGATGATCTGGGACCGGAATCACCTTGGGGGATTGGGAAGCGCTTTGGCTGGCGTAGGGCGCAGGCAGATCGTCGATCCGCACCCAAATCGGTTGCGGATCTAAGGGCGTAACAGCAATCTCCCCAGCCGATACGGTCAGCGGGACGGCAGCAGTGGGTTGCCCTGGGGAAGCCGTTAAACGACAGGCCGATAAACTCAGCCATACCCCGCTAATTACTAGCGTCTTTAGGGTTGCCATTGTCATGGTCGTTCTGCGGGGTACTAGCATCTCAACCTCGTTTAACTTGAAACCTGGAGTTCCCCTCACCCTTTGCTTGTCTGCCCTTTGGGCAATCAGCCCTTGCCTAAACGCTCGCCCCTCGGCTCCCCAACGGAGGCCGGTGGAGTCTTTGCGGAAAACGTCTAATCCTCGTATATGCGTGATTCTGGAGCATCGGGATTTTCTTCGACGTATTTTTCAAAGTTACTTTTCTTGGGGGCTTGTTGTTGATGGGAGACCTCGGCCTGCATCTCCTCTACCGCATCCCAAGCCGCCGCACATTCAGGGGAGTTCTCTCCTTTTTCGGCACAAATGCTGCGGGCATAGACTCTGGCTTTTTCGAGTTCGTTCTGAAACTGTTGACTCTCAACACTCACGACGGTGCTCTCCTCAGATGAAATAGCAGGATGCAATTCATTCCTACCATTATCCTGCCGTTGTTAGCCAAGATGTGATTTCGATAACAACACCATTCCCAGAGGGTTGGGGCTTGAACTTACCTCTGCGGTGCCAACCTTGTGGGGGTGAGTTTGGTGCAGGCCGATCTCCGGATGTAGGTGTCCTAAGCAAAGTGGCCAGCGCTATACTCAGCCCAATGCCGCGCAGTAGTTCTCCACTAGCTTGTCAATGCCCGTAATCGCCGTACCCACCACCACGGCATAGGCCCCTAAATCCAAAGCTTTTCGGGTTGCTTCTGGGGAGGCAATGCCCCCTTCGCAGATACAGGGCTGGTCAAAGGTGTTGACCAGGGCGGCGAGGAGTTCAAAGCCAGGCGGGGTAAAGGCTTGGGTGGCTGCAGTGTAGCCATAGAGGGTGGTGCCAAGGCAGTCTACCCCCGCCTCGACAGCGGCCTGGGCCGAGGCCATGGAATCAATATCGGCCATGACCGGTTTGCCGAGTTCGGCGTGGATGCGGCTGACGAGTTCCGTCAGGGTCTCGCCGCTGGGGCGGGGCCTCTGGGTGGCGTCAATGGCGATGATGTCGGCCCCGGCTGCGGCTACGGCTTGGGCATGGTGAAATTGGGGGGTGATGTACACCTCTGACCCATCGAGCACCTGTTTCCACAGACCAATGATGGGGACGGTGAGGCGCGATCTCACCGCCTCAATATGGGCAGGGCTATCAATGCGCACCCCCATTGCTCCCCGCTGCACTGCCGCTTCTGCCATGGCAGCAATTACCATCGGGTTGTGGAGGGGAGATTCGGCAGGGGCCTGACAGGACACAATCAGGCTGCCCTTGAGGGAGATCAAGGAAGAATCGGGTAGCGCCATGGGGTAGAAAGATGCAAGTACCGTGGCCTAGCATCCCACAGAATTCTGACGGTTCTTCCCCTAGAACAACTGAACTGGGTACCCTAGAGAGAATTCATCGGGGGGTGCGATGCTGGCCAGGGTTTGGAGTGCAGCGATCGTCGGCATTGATGCCATCAAAGTCGGGGTAGAGGTCGATATTTCCGGCGGGTTGCCTGCCATGGTGGTGGTGGGGTTGCCCGATGCGGCGGTGCAAGAATCCCGAGAGCGCACCAAAGCCGCGCTGAAGAATGCGGGCTTTCCCTTCCCCATGCGCAAGATCGTGATTAACCTCACCCCAGCCGATCTGCGAAAAGAAGGCCCCAGCTTTGACCTGCCCATTGGGGTGGGGATTTTGGCGGCGGCAGATCAGGTCAACACCGATCAACTGGATGACCTGCTGTTCTTAGGTGAAATGTCATTGGATGGTGGGCTCAGGCCCGTGGCGGGGGTATTGGCGATCGCCGCTGCCGCCCAACGCCTCGGCTTCAAAGGCATGGTCGTCCCCACTGACAACGCCCAGGAAGCGGCGGTGGTGCCGGGGTTGGCGGTCTATGGCTGCCAGCACATCAACGATGTAGCCAATTTCTTGAATAACCCCGGCCAGCAAACCCCCCTGCAACTGGATGGCCAAGCGGCCCTAGCCCAATCAGCTCACCGGGGCCTGGATCTGCGGGATGTGAAAGGTCAGGCCCAGGCCCGTCGCGCCCTGGAGATCGCCGCTGCCGGTGGGCACAATCTTGTATTTGTGGGACCGCCAGGCAGCGGCAAAACCATGCTGGCCCGACGGTTACCCAGCATCTTGCCACCCCTAACCTTTAGCGAAGCCCTGGAAGTCACCCAAATTCATTCGGTGGCGGGCTTACTCAAAGATCGAGGTTCCCTGGTAACCCTGCGGCCCTTCCGTAGCCCCCACCATTCTGCCTCAGGGCCGTCTCTGGTAGGAGGCGGCAGCTTTCCGAAACCAGGGGAAATTTCCTTGGCCCATCGGGGGGTATTGTTTCTGGATGAACTAACGGAGTTTAAGCGGGATGTGCTGGAGTTTTTGCGCCAGCCCCTAGAGGATGGCTTCGTCACCATCACCCGCACCCGCCAATCGGTGGAGTTTCCGGCTCAGTTCACCTTAATTGCCAGCACCAACCCCTGTCCCTGCGGCTACTATGGCGATCCGGTGCAGCCCTGCACCTGTTCCCCCCGTAGCCGGGAGCAATATTGGGCCAGGCTGTCTGGTCCGCTGATGGATCGCATTGATTTGCAAGTGGTGGTGGGTCGCCTCAAGCCAGAAGAAATGACCCAGGTGGCCCAAGGGGAAGCCTCTGAGGCAGTGCGGCAACGGGTAGAGGCGGCTAGGATCAAAGCCCGCGATCGCTTCCAAGACCAAACAGCCCTGCAATGTAATGCCGACATGCAAAGCCAGCACCTGCGCCACTGGTGCCCCTTAGATGACGGGACTCGCAACCTCATCGAAGCTGCCGTGCGTAAGCTGGGTCTCTCCGCCCGAGGTACCGATCGCATCATCAAGGTCGCCCGCACCATTGCCGATCTGGATGGAGCCGCCCAGCTCCAAGCCCAGCATGTCGCCGAAGCGATCCAATACCGCACCATCGATCGCATGCAATAGAACCGTCTCTAATGGCCCGTGACGTTTAGAGCGATAACCCTAGCTTTTGGTAAACCCTAAGCCATTTTGCTCGGCATACCGTTCCATAAATCGCATGAACCGTTCCCAGGCTTCTACGCTTTTCATAACGTAGGTCGCCTCGATGCCAGCGGGTTCACCATTTACGAACTTGCCATTCACCTCACGGCTCACGAGTTCGCCTTCCTCATCCACGAGGTACATCCCGGTAATCTCAGCCCCGGTTTCCCCACTGAGGGCCTTAGGGTGGTCAAAGTAAAAGGTGGCGGTGCCATCACTACCGTCACGGGCACGGGTCAAACGCACATCCGGAATAACTTCTTCGACAATGCCCCGAGCAAACTCGATATGAGCCATAAATAAAGATCCTGTTCTTACAAACTTTAAATTAGTATTTTCTCATTATTAAGCAACAATCTGAAACATTTTCCCGGACAACCGCTTCAGGCTCGATAGCGGCAAGGCTGGTTTTACTGGTGCTGCTGGGCCAGGGGGCAGTAAAGGTAATCGCCGCGCTAAGCCAAGGGGGCAAAGCGCTATTCCGCAAACCCAAGTCCAAGGCCTAGTCCTGAGAGGCCCATAGGAGGGGATCTCTGGGGCGTCGTGGAGAACCTCGCTTAACCCCTGGGTCAAAAATCCGTAGATCTATAGTTTTGCGGCCCTGCGGGCTAGGGCAGATGAGGGGCAGCAAGCGTTAGTTTCTCCATGGATCCAACGTGGATATTCGATGGAAGCAACTTGTATTGAGCGCAATGCTGTGGATGGTGGCAGAGGTTGTCCTCACCTTTACCGGCATGGATGGTTTGGCGGACTATGGTGAGTATCACTTCAGCTATCAAGTTTCCCCCCGTCCTAGCCATCCTGGTGTAGCCATCCGCCTGGCTCAGTCAGGATGGCTAGGGATTCCAGGGAGGGTATTCACTTCTGGTGCATTCGCTTTTGGTGCAGAGGACTGTTAGCTCGTAACCGCTGTTGCCGTTTTAGCGGGGGCTGAGCCCTGGGTCCCCAACTGAATTAATTCCACCTTGTAGCCATCGGGATCTTGCACAAAAGCAATCACCGTACTGCCATGTTTCATTGGCCCTGGCTCCCGCACCACATCCCCCCCCTGGGCCTTAATCGCCTCACAGGTGCCGTAGATATCATCTACCCCGATCGCAATGTGGCCGTAGCCCTCTCCGAGGTCGTAGTGATCGGTGTCCCAGTTATAGGTCAGCTCTAAAACACTGTGGTCAGCTTCGTCGCCATAGCCCACAAAGGCCAAGGTGAATTTGCCCGTAGGATAGTCTTTTTTGCGGATCAACTTCATCCCCAAGAGATCACAGTAAAACTGGATAGAGGTCTCTAGGTTACCGACTCGCAGCATCGTGTGAAGTAGTCGCATAGTGCGTCCTTGGAATGGGGTGATGGGCTGTTTCTAATTTACAGAAACTCGGGGCGAGCCTGCTGAGAAGCGGCCAGGGTCGCCTCCAATTGGGACCATTGTTCCGTTTCAATCAGATGCGTGATACTTGCCAATTGGGTTTGATAGCTGTGGAGCGATCGCAACAGGGCTTCCCGGTTATAACGGGCCATCATCAGCCCCAACTCAGGGTTGCCGCCCCCCACTCGACTGGTAGAGGCAAAGCCCGTGCTGGCAAGGGATTGGGCCAAAACTTGCACCGTTTCATCGGGCTCTTGCAAACAGGCTTGGATCAAGCTGCTGCTCACCATCACCGGCAAATGAGAAATCCAGGCCACGGCGAGATCGTGGTCGGCAGGGGAGCAGGTTAATACTTTGGCCCGGAGGGATTGGGCTAACGCTTGAACTAGGGCGATCGCGGCAGCGGGGGTTGTCTCCAGTGGCGTTACCACATAGGCCCGATTCACAAACAGGTGGGTTTCAGCCGCCGCCAGACCCGCTTCTGCCTTGCCCGCCATCGGATGCCCACCCACAAACCAGGGCCAGTGGGCGGCGGCTTCCTTCACCAGCTCTCCTTTAACTGAGCCCACATCGGTGACGACGGTCTCTGGCGATAAATGGGGCACTAAGGCTTGGACAGTGGGGGCGATCGCGGCGATCGGCGTACAAATTATCACCAATTCCACCGGGGCCAGACTGGCCAAATCAGATGTCGCGCTATCCACGGCCCCCATCGTCACCGCTGCCACACAGGTATCGGGGCGACGGGCAATGCCATAAACCTGGTGACCTAAGGCCCGTAAATCTAACCCCAGGGAGCCGCCGATCAACCCCAGCCCGACGATGCCAATCCGCATAACTGCCCTTCACCCACCCTATCTCCAGGGAGTGTAGCCCACTTTTTCAGCAACAAACGAATGGGACATCACCTCGATCAGGGATTATCCTAGCAGGGTGAGGGGGGAGACCCCTCAGGGAGCTGTCGTCAATGCTTTGGCTAAGCCTAAGGTCCCAGAACGGCCTCAACATGACGACATGACTCTGCTGAGCGCCCAGTAACCCCACCAGCTCGGTTGGGAAATCTGTATATATGCCTATCGGTGTGCAACCCCATGATTGTCAATTCTGTGCTCACTCCAGACGCCGTCCTAGAGCGGTATGCCCAAGGCGAGCGAGATTTTGCCAACGCCGCGTTGAATGAGTGCAATTTGGCCGGAGCCCAGTTGCCCCACATTATTCTGCGGCAGGCCAGCCTGAATGTGGCCAATCTCAGCACGGCGAACCTCAGCCACGGCGATCTGCGTGGCGCTTCCTTGAATGTCAGCCGACTCAGTGGGGCCAACCTCAGTCAAGCCCAACTGAGCCATGCCCAGCTCAATGTGGCCAATCTGATTCGGGCGGTGCTAGTGGGGGCAGATCTATCAGATGCATCCTTAGTGAGGGCCGAGCTACTACGGGCCGATCTCAGCAATGCCACCCTCAATCGCACCAACCTGACTGAGGCTGATTTGCGCGAAGCCCGCCTACGGTGGGCGCGGCTTAGCCACGCCAACTTAAGCCGCTGCAACCTGCGCAAAAGTAACTTACTGGGGGCCAATCTGGGGTCAGCCCAATTGTATGGTGCTCAGTTAGAAGAAGCGG
>JAQCKL010000616.1 GCA_027592485.1 Cyanobacteriota bacterium | reverse complement strand
GTGCAGGGCTTGCTTCACGCTAGCCCTACACACCTTTTTTATTCAATGTCAACCTGCGGAATGTAGGTTGGTAGGCTTCCGCACGAAAGGTTTGAAGCGTATCGTAGGTCATAGACAGAAATGATATGGTTTGACTCTTCTCAGTTTCTGCCTTGAGGCGCTCCTGACTTGCTTTGGGAACGCCTTTTTTTAGCTTGCTAGTCTAAACTCCAGTCCTTAAGGAAGTCATCTTGATGTCGATCATCTACCGATCTGATCCCGAAACCGCCGATCGCAAATCCTTTGAACTCCCCGGCGCTTGGCCCCACTACACCCCCGATCGCCCAGGCCAAGTCGAACATATTGCCCTAGATCTAGACTTAGACATCGACCACCAGCGCTACAGTGGCACCTGCCGGATTCGCCTCAATCCTGTGCGGGATGGTATTCAACAGCTCACCCTCGATGCGGTGAGCCTCGCCATCGAGTCCGTGACCATCGGGACAACCGCCCAAACCTTCGACCATGATGGCGAGGTGTTACACGTCACCCTCAGCCAACCCTTGGTCACCGGAAAAGTCATCGAAATAGCCATTGCCTACCGGAGTGAGACACCGCAACGGGGG
Source organism: Cyanobacteriota bacterium (assembly GCA_027592485.1). Classification (GTDB taxonomy): domain Bacteria; phylum Cyanobacteriota; class Cyanobacteriia; order Phormidesmidales; family Phormidesmidaceae; genus PCC-6406. Next base: position 1,929 of record JAQCKL010000616.1, on the reverse strand, counting down.
CTATATTTTGTCTTGCCCACCGAGCACCAGCCCGACAAACCGGTGCAGGTCTGGACCCAGGGAGAAGATGAAGATTCTCGCTACTGGTTTCCCTGTTTTGACTACCCTGGGCAGCTTTCTACCAGCGAGATTCGGGTGACGGTGCCGACGCCGTATCAGGCCATTTCCAATGGGGAATTAGTCGAGACTACCGCAGTAGACCAGGGCAAAATTTTCCATTGGGTGCAGCGCCAAGTGCATCCCACCTATCTGATGACCCTGGCTGTCGGAGACTTCGATGAGGTGCAGGATGAATGGGAGGGCATCCCCGTCACTTACCACGTCGAGAAGGGGCGTAAGGCGGATGGCCAGCGCACCATGGGCAAGACCCCACAAATGATGGGCTTTTTTAGCGATCGCTTTGGCTACCGCTACCCGTTCCCTAAATACGCCCAGGTTTGCATCACCGACTTCACCTTTGGCGGCATGGAAAACACCTCCTGCACCCTGCTCACCGATCGCTGCCTGATGGACGAGCGGGCCGCCCTCGACAACCTCACCTCTGAATCCCTGGTTGCCCACGAGTTAGCTCACCAATGGTTTGGGGATTTACTCGTGATTAGTCACTGGTCCCATGCCTGGGTAAAAGAGGGCATGGCCACCTATTCAGAAGTGCTCTGGACCGAGCATGAGTCCGGCCCAGAAGCCGCCGCTTACTACCGGCTTGGGGAAATGCGCAGCTACCTATCCGAAGACAAAGGTCGCTATCGCCGCCCCATGGTCACCCACATCTATCGGGAGCCAATCGAACTCTACGACAGCCATATCTATGAGAAAGGGGCCTGTGTCTATCACATGATCCACACAGAGCTGGGAGACCCCTTGTTCTGGCAGGCAATCCAAGCCTTTGTGAACACCTTTGCCCACAAAACCGTCGAAACCCTAGATTTGATCCGCACGATCGAAACCACCACGGGACACAACCTCCGATCGCTGTTTGACCAGTATGTGTTTCGCGGTGGGCATCCCGACTTTAAGGTGGCCTACCGTTGGGATAACGACAGCCAACTCGCCCAGGTCACCGTCACCCAAACCCAAGCCAAGGCGGGCGATCGCACCAGCAAAAGCGGCCTGTTTGATCTCAAAATCCCGATCGGATTTGGCTATGTGCAGGGAGATGCAGTCACCGTCACCCCCCTCACTATCCGCATTAATGAGTATGAGCAGACCCTATATTTTCCCCTCACGGCAAAGCCTGACTTCATTAGCTTTGATGTGGACAACCACTTCACTAAAACCGTGAAGCTAGAGTATCCCCTGCCGGAACTCAAGGCCCAACTGCGCCACGACCCGGACCCGATCGCCCGCATTTATGCCGCTGAGGCGATCGCCGATAAAGGCGGACTAGAAGCGGTGAAGGCCCTAGCAGACGCCTTCAAAACGGAACCCTTTTGGGGCGTGCGGATCGAAGTGGCGAAACAATTGGCCAACTTGAAACTGGACCAAGCCGTTGAAGCCTTGTTAGGGGGACTTCAAGATTCCCATGCCCAGGTGCGCCGGGCGGTGGTGACCGCCTTAGGGGGCATCAAAACCCTGGCTAGCTATCAGGCCCTATCTGAGCTTTTGACCCAAGGCGATCCCAGTTACTACGTGGAGGCGGCAGCGGCGCGAGCGTTAGGACAAGTGGGCGCGGCCCGCCTGCCAGAGATTCCGGCCGCCGATGGCACTCTGGCCCAGTTGGAAACCGTACTCAAGGAGCGTGCCGGTTGGAATGAGGTGGTGCGATCCGGGGCTTTAGGAGGAATCAGTCAATTTAAAACCTCCACCCAGGCCCTGGAGATTTTGCTGCGCTATACCGAGCCTGCGGTTCCCAATTTGCTGCGACTCGGAGCTGTCCGGGCCTTAGGCACGATTTCGCGGGGCCAAGCAAAAGTGGGTAGTGCATTAGTG
>JAQCKL010000615.1 GCA_027592485.1 Cyanobacteriota bacterium | reverse complement strand
TCCTAGCTCCTGACTCCTGAATTCTTGCCCCAGGATAATGTCCCGCCTTGCGGAATACGCCGCAAAAATAGTTTGAATCGCGAATTTATTTATGCCATTATGAAGTAGTTATAAAGCATGGATAAAGGGTTTATAAAGCTTGCGTAAATCTCTTTTTTATGGCTTTAGAAACATATTTAAAATCTTTTGTCAACGTTGAGGTTGGCAGCTTCAAGACTGTCCACCCCTGTCTTTTGATCGTGGCGAAATGCCCATAGTCTAGGTGCAGAGAGATGCAGCAGTTCCTGCTGTAGAAGCTACATCAGGGGGGAGGTGTCTACCGCTCCCTATTTTTTTGATGTCGTAGCGATGGGTTGCTGCATCGCCTTGGCTAATGTGCTTGCCAGACGGCACTTGGCATCCTCAGCAAATTGTCTCGTATTCTTCTCCTAGCCGAACTGGCGACTGCGAGACCAACTCAGGGTCACCCTCCCTCTACCTGGGTCGGGCTTTGCCCCAGGGCAAAGCGATCAAACCAAACCACATCACTGGTGGGTTTACGGGTGTCGAAATAGTAGCTGCGGACTTCCCCCAGACCCGTGTCCAGAATACTGAAGGCCGTAATATCGTTGCTGGCGATGTAGGGCAAGGGGTTGCCCGCCTCGTCTGACAATGGCGCGAGGGTTGGCACCACCGGAGCTAAACCATTGGGATCCCCTTGGGCAAGGTAATAGGCGGCATTGAATCGATCTAAATCGGCGGTGGGTTCGGTCGGGGGCACTGGGCGCTGTTTATCCCCTAAAAAGGCACCGTAGGTATTGCCCACGTTCGAGGTTTCTAAAAAATGCATCCCCGTGGGACTAACAAAGCGGTTCCACAGGTGGGAATGGCCATAGAGCACCAGATCGACCCCTGCCTGCTCTAGCAGAGGGATTAAATCGCGGATTAGGTGATCCTGAGGCAGGGGATATTCATACCGAATCGCTTTTAAGTCACCGTTTGGGGTGCGATCGTAAATGGGCACTGGGTCCGTGAAAGCCGGGACAACATTGTCGCCCAGGCTATGGGGCGGATGGTGCAGCATCACCACCTTGTACTTGGCCTGTTGAAAGGCTGCACTGGCCAATTCTTGTTCTAGCCATTGATACTGCAGGCTGCCCTTCTGAATCGGTTCAAAAATATGTTGCCCATAGCCCCAAGCCCCAGGATTGTTGAGATCGGCTTGGCGTTCTCGATAGCGCCCCTGGGTGTTGGGCTTGATGTCAGGGCTGCGCCAAATCTGGGTCGCAAATAAAGACACCAGCCGCACATCACCAAAGGTGGTGGCGTAGTAGCGGGAGGTTTGCTCGGGCCGCTCTGGGTTGGGCACCGTACTCACCGGTAGGCTAAAGAGCTGCTCGTAGGTCTCGGTGTTGTAGGAGTTATCGATAATCCATTGCCGCTTTTGGGTCGGTTCGGCAGTGGGATTAAAGACCTCCTCGTAGGTTTGGTAGAGCTTGAGGGCGGCGCTGCGGGGAACCGGATCATTAAATTGCTGGTTGAGGGAACGGGTGGCCGAGACCCGCCCCATCACTTCGTGGTTACCGATCGCCGGAAACAGAGGCGCATGTTGAATTAACTCACCGCCGTGGTAATGGGTAGTGGTTCCCCCTTGGGTGAGCACCGCATCGGCCCGCCCCTGCAAGGCTGGGAAAAAGGCACCGCCCCGACTATCGTCAAACCACTCCGAGGCCCGATCGGGCACATTCACCAAGTCCCCAGCCACAAAAACCGCATCCACCGGCCCCACCGTCTCTGCCACCTTTTGCAAATTAGGGGCCGTCATCGGCATGAGCTGATGGTCGGAGGTGAGCAAAATCTTTAAGGGTTGTCCCCTGGGTGGGGTGGGCGCTAAGGAAAATGGCCCCCGGGTGACCACGGTGCCATCGGCCTGGGTACTGCTAACGGTGTAGGGTAAGCGCTCCCCTGGCACAAGGCCAGTAATCTCGGCTTCATGCCGCCAAACCGGCCTTGGGGTTGGGGTTTCGGGGGGCTGATGGTCGAGTTTTGAATCGGCGTCTTCTTGTAGACCAGTGATGGGGCGGGTTGTGGCCAGAACCGCTTCCGGGCGATTCCCATACTGAACGGTATGGGCCTGACCAGGAAAGGCCGTGAACCACACCACCCGGACGGTATTGGGCGTGGGAGCCTGTAAGAAGGGATCGCTAAGTAAACCAGTCATAGGGCTAGTCATAGGGCCAGAAGAGCGGTTCGCCCCAGGGGGGGACCCTAGGGTGACCACCAAGCCCGCCACGACGGCCAGGATAAAGCCCAAAATCAGGAGGGTGAGATCGGCGCGTCGAGTCATGGGTAGATCACACCTTGTGAAATATCCTGCCGAGGGAGAAATAGCGCATTGCTACTTTCCGTTAGCCTAGCGCTCTTGGGCGCAATGACGAAGTAGCGCTAACAACGGTGGTCCAATGCTGCGGTCCAATGCTATTTTCCCATGCTGGTCTGGCGGGCACGCATCTGCCATGGGGAGAGCCCTCAGCATGACGGGAATTATCCGGGGGG
>JAQCKL010000614.1 GCA_027592485.1 Cyanobacteriota bacterium | reverse complement strand
GGTTTCAGTAATCGCCTCGGCGGGATTGGGGGCCAAGCGCTCTACGATTTCTTTGGCCAAGGCATTGACGAGCCAGGGTTGTCCTTGGGTGAGGTCAAAGGCTCGCTGCGTGGCGGCAGGGGTAAAAACCTGGCCGGTGGCGGTGGTGTGCTGGCCATACAGCTCGGTAACTTCGGCGGCGGTGAAGTTACGCAGGGTGAGGGAGGCGATTTTGATATTGAAGGGGCTGGCGGTGTTGAGGCGCTGACGGCCCCCAGCGGCGACTTTATAGTCGCGCACATCGCGCACCCCAATCAGGGCAACGGATTGGGGAAAGTTCTGGGGCCGTTGGGGAAAGCCAGAGCGTAGTTGCCGCAGCAAGGACATTAAGGTTTGGTCTTGCAGCCCATCCACTTCGTCAATGAAGACCACCAGGGGGCAAGGGATGGCTTTGGCCCAGGCTCTCAGGGCGGCTTGCAGCCGTTGGCCCGGATCGGCATCGGGCCAGGGCGGCGGACACAGGGCTAGGGGCAGATAGTCGGTGGCGATATCTCGCCAACTGCCAAGCAGGGCTTTTTCGGCGGCACCGGGGTCATGGGGAAAGATGGCGGCAATTTCGGCGGAGACCATGACAGCGGCGTATTGGCCACTGGCGGTGAGTTGCTGGGCGAGGGCCAGCATGGCGGTGGTTTTGCCGGTTTGGCGGGGGGCATGGATGACGAAATAGCCCCGCTGGTCGATCAACTGGGTAAGTTCTGGCAGACGGGCCAGGGGGGAGAGCATGTAGTGGATGTCGGCTTGGCAGGGACCGGCGATGTTAAACCATTTAGGCATGGGGTCAGCCGTCAGGGGCAGGTAATCGCCATGGTAAAGGACTTGCAAACCAAACATAGACCGCTCAGGCGACTAACCGGTGGTTTGCGAGCTTTCAACCGTCTGGCAATGAGCATCTCGCGTTCTCCACTAGACCGCTATATTAATGGGATCTTAAGCGCATTCCATCATGTCAGCGAAAAGCATTTAAACCGCTATCTAGACGCATTGGTGTTCGTCGCAACATCACCGATGGTGGGGGCACAGCTCAAGCGCTTGCAGGGATTAATGGCAAACACTTGATGTACAAGCCTAAGTACAGGGCATTGAATCGCTGGATCAGACTGGGATTTAGAGTGAACCAATTTAAAAATCATCCTGTATTGCTGGCCCTCATCCCCCAACCCCTGCTCCCAATGCGGGAGCAGGGGAGTCAGAATCAGAACCCCGTCTCCGCTGGAGACACTACGCGAATGCCCGATGGAAGGGGGACAGAAATGAGGGGGGCAGGGGGTGATTTTATGCTCGCAGTCCTCTTTGCAGCGATCGCCACCCTACTGGTATGGCTCGCTCCCCAAAGCGCTTGGGCCGCTGACCGTGATCTGCCCCTGCTCACCCTAGAGGGGCTGCAGCAGCAGATCGACACCCCAGTGCAGCGAGAAGGGAAACCCACCGTTGATTTGCGGGGGCGACTGATCGATCTGCGCTCGGAAAATGGTGACTTTCGCGATCGCTTTTATCGCCTCCTGCAAACCCATCTCCAGAGTGGCGGCACCCCCCTGGGGCTCGATCTCAGTAATGCCGTGGTGCGGGGTCCCTTCGATTTGCAACGGCTGAGTCTGCGGGAGCCCCTCTATGGGGAGGCCCTGTTTCCCCTCCTGACGGAGCAAGCACAAACTCAACTGCAGCGGGATCGAGCGCGGCTATCGCAGCTGAGTGAATTGTCGCGATCGCTATTGCTGCAACCTCAACCCCAGGCGGTCAGCCTGTTCCTGTTCCGGTGGGCTTTGTTCTGGTCTCAAACCGATTTTGAGGGACCGGTGAATGGCAGCAATCTGTTTTTCTTGGGACCGGTGATGGCCCAGGGCACGCTGTTTAAGCAGGGGGTGACCTTCGCAGAGAGCCGATTCAGTCAGATCGCCTCCTTCATGGCCAGTCAGTTTCAAGGGGAAGCCAACTGGCGGGGGAGCTTATTTTTTGATCGGGTCCGCTTTGATCAAAGCCACTTTGCCCTGAGCAATTTTCAAAATAGTGAGTTTTTTGCCTTGGCGAGGTTTACCCAAGCCACCTTTGCCCAACCTGCCAACTTTAATCGGGTTCACTTTCGGGGAACTGCCGATCTGGCCCAAACCCAATGGCAAGGGGAGGCGACGTTTTTGAAGGGGCAGTTTGACCAAGAGGTATTTTTCACCAATGCCCGCTTTGAGCAAGCCATCAGCCTGCGCCAGACCCGGTTTGCCCAGCCGGTGAATTTGCGCGGGGCGGCGGTGCTGCGGCAACTGGACCTGGGAGATAGCCTGTTTGGGGCGGGAGCCGATCTGAATGTGGCCAATCTGGACTTTAACGCGGACCAAGCGGAACTGTTGGGGAGCCCTGGGCAGGTGGGGCGGATCCTCTCGGTGCCGAGCCTAACCGGGAATGAAACCCTGCTACGCAATCTGGTGCGGAACTTTCGCAAGTTGGAGCAGGTGGCCGATGCGAACCAACTGGAATACCTGACCGAGCGATTGCGCCTTCAGCATTGGCAGCGGCAACTGACGGCGACCAA
>JAQCKL010000033.1 GCA_027592485.1 Cyanobacteriota bacterium | reverse complement strand
AGCTTTTCTTCGGGCGGGTCCCAGGGCTTGAGCAGGTAATAGTCGAGGCGGGCCACGTTAATGGCATTAATGGCCGCATCGGTATCGGCATAGGCGGTCAGCAACACCCGCTTCGCATCGGGAAAAATCTCGCTGGTTTGCCCCAGCAACTCGACCCCGGTCATCTGGGGCATCCGTTGATCCACCAGAAATAAGGCCACGGTGTCGTTTCGGAGTTTCAACTGCTGCACCACCTCCAGGGCGGCTTGCCCCGAGTCGGCTCGCATTACCCGGTAGCGATCGCCATACTGCTTGCGTAAATCCCGAGCGATCGCCTGCAGCACCTCAGGATCATCATCAACAGTCAAAAGGACCGGTTTGTTCATCGGATTGGGCACCACTGGAACAGCAGGTCAATAGAGCGCTAGGCACAACGGCCCGAGACCGCCTCAAATTTATGTTAGCGGTCTTGAGCGAGACACCCATCACCGATCCTTAACCTAGCCGTACTGGGGGTGCCTTGGCAGGGGGCGACGGCGGCGGTGTCGCCCCCATTGCAGTCCCCTAAGAAAGCCAGGGATGCGATCGCGGCGATCTATAAACAGAGCCAAGCGGAATGGCGACTACCATGCCAAGGAAAGCGTTAATTCTTGGTTCTTGACCGTTGTTGGGCAAACTGTGGTGGCATGATTGGAGCGTTGGAATTGTAAAATCAGCCCTGAAGCACGTTGATGCGGTCAATTTCGTGGTTGATCGAGCCCCATGCAGGCCGATAGTTGAGTGGTTACCCCTGAGTTAGGAGAGGTTCGATGTCCCGTCGTCATCTATTAGTGCTAATGCTGCCGCTGGTGGTCAGTATTGCCAGCTGTGGCAGTGGTTCATCCGGGGGCACGGCTAAGGATGATGGTGTTCTACAAATTTGGTGGAACGAAGGCTATTACCCCGAAGAAACCGAGACCGTGCGCCAAGCCGTGGCCGATTGGTCGGCCCAGGCCGGCGTCGAAACGGAACTGGTCTTCTACAGCGAAAAAGATCTGATTCAGTCCAGTGAAAGCGCGATCGCGGCGGGCAACCCACCCGATATTCTTTACGGCCAAACCCTGGAACCTTCCCTAGTTCCTAAACTGGCTTGGGAAGGGAAATTGGCCGACATCACCGACTTAATCGAACCGATTCGCGACCGCTATAGCCCCGAGGCCCTAGAAGGGGTCTACTATCTGAACGGCGAAACCCAAGCGCGTAGCTACTATGCCGTGCCCATTGCCCAGCAGGCGGCGCACATTCACTACTGGAACGATCTGCTGGCCAGTATCAACCAGACCGGCGACGACATTCCTCGGGAGTGGGATGCCTTTTGGGGGTTTTGGGAGCAGGCCCAGGACAGCCTGCGGCAAAACGGCGCTAGCAATGACCTTTATGGCATTGGCCTGCCCATGTCCACCGATGCCACCGATACCAGTTACCAGTTTGAGCAGTTCCTAGAAGCCTTTAACGTCCGCCTCCTCGATGACAGCGGTGAACTGCTGGTGGATGATCCCCAGGTGCGCCAAGGCATTATTGACACCCTGACCGCCTATACCAGCTTTTATAAAGACGGCTATGTGCCCCCCAACGCCGTCGATTGGAGTGACCCCGACAACAACGTCTTGTTTCTGAGTGGGCTCACGGTCATGACCGCCAATCCGACCCTGTCGATCCCCGGCTCCCAGCGCCAGGATGAGGTTACCTATAAGGAGCGGATGGCGACGGTGGCATGGCCCAATAAGCCCAACGGAGAACCGATGCGCTATGTGGCTTCCATCAAGCAGATCATGATTTTTGCCGACTCCCCGCAGTTGGAAGAGGCCAAGGACTTTGTCTCCTATTTTGTGCAGCCTGAACGCCTCGCTCAATTTGTAGAAGGAGCCCAGGGACGGTACTTCCCAGTGATGCCGCAACTGCTCGAAAACCCGTTTTGGACCGATGCCTCTGACCCTCACATTTCCGTGGCGGCCAAGCAATTTGAGTCCACCCGCCCCCTTTACACGGTGTTGAGCCCGGCCTATAGCCAGGTCCAGGCCGAGAATATTTGGGGCATTGCCATTCGCAGCATCAGCGCCGATGGCGTTCCCCCGGAAGAAGCTGCCGATACTGCCATTGCTGAAATTAAGCGTATTTTCACCCGCTGGAATTAACCCGTTCTCCGCTGGCATAGGGTCCCTAGAACGCTAGGATAAAACCCTGTTCCCCAGCGGTGGGATCAGCTAGGGTGTGCAGGGACCTTGCCTACTTTTGATCACAGACTGTATTCGCTGGATGGTGTGACACCGTGGCTGCAGATTCGTTTGGCTCCATTGATGATATTCCCGAGGCCCAACGGGAGCGTGTTTCCCGGTCCGCCTATGGCCAGGAAACCTATGGTCGGTCAATACCGGTCCCTCGTTCTCCCTGGCATGGGTTAGCGGCCCTAGGGGCCGGTGTGGTCGTCATGGGCATCTTGGGCGCAGCGATCGCCCGCCCCAACCCCCAACCTATCCCCTGGTCCACCGACCTAGAGGGCATTGGCACCGCGATTGGGGTGCCATCTGCCCAGGGAGAGCATGACACCCTGCTGGGCCACCGAGCCTATGCAGAGGCCCCCACGACGGCGCTAGTGCCCTTGCCGGTGGCTCCCCTGGTTAAACTGCAACCCGCAGCCGCAGCAGCGGTAACGGCGATGGTGACCGCCGCCCAGGCGGATGGCGTCAACCTGCTGCCCCTATCGGGGTTTCGCTCCCATGCCGATCAGCAGTATTTATTCTTCCAAATCAAGGCGGATCTGGGGGAAAGTACCCTGGCTCGGGCAGAAGTGAGCGCCCCCCCTGGCTACAGTGAGCACCACACCGGCTATGCCGTCGATTTTGGGGATGGCAATGTGCCTAGCGCCCATGTGCAAGTTAGTTTTGAGCGCACCCCCGCCTTCCGATGGCTGCAGCAAAATGCCGCCCGCTACAATTTTGAATTGTCTTTTCCTGACACGGCGGACCAGGTGGTGGGTTATGAGCCCTGGCATTGGCGGTTTGTGGGCGACCCCGATAGCCTGGAAACCTTTTACCAGGGACGTTAGGCTGGTGAAGATGCCATTGCTGGAGCTATGGGGCAACTTACCCTCAACCTAATTGCTATATCCGTTTTCCTGGTCACCTTCGCCACCCTGCTAGGACCGCTCCTGCAGATTCCCCAGGCGGTACCGGCGATCGCCGTTGTGACGGTACTGGCGATCGCCATTATTGATCAAGCCCAGTGGAACGGCACCGTCGGCAACCTGTTGCTGGGTGGGCTCAATCGTTTCTCAGCGGCGCAACGGCAGCGGGTGCTGCACCACGAAGCCGGTCATCTGCTGGTGGCCCACCTGCTCTCGATTCCGGTGACGGACTACAGCCTGACAGCCTGGGACGCTTGGCGCAAGGGCTTTCCCGGCCAAGGGGGCGTTCAGTTTGACACCGCCACTCTAGAAGCCGCCATGGGGACAGGGCAGATTCCGGCCCAATTGCTCAATCGCTACTGCATGGTTTGGATGGCCGGGGTGGCTGCCGAGCAACTGATGTACGGAGACGCCCTAGGCGGGCAGGACGATCGCCAAAAATTCACCATTCTCTGGCAACAGTTGGGCCGCACGGTCCAGCAGGGTCTAGCCCAGCAACGTTGGGCCTTACTCCAGGCCAAAACCCTCCTAGAACAACATCGTGAGGCCTATCAGACCCTGGTCGAGGCGATGGCGGAGCAATCGCCCGTTGGGGATTGCCAGGCGCTCCTCACCGAAAAGGGCGCTAAACCGACGGATCAACCGAGCTAACCACCACCCGATTTCGACCGGTGGCCTTGGCTTTTAACAAGTTGCGATCGGCGCGACCCAGCAGCGTCATCCCGGCTTCATCATCATTGGGCTGGAGGGTGGCCACACCAATGCTGACGGTTAAAGACAAATCCAGCTCAGCGTCAATCACAAACGGGTTGTTATCCATTAACTGTCGCAGTCTTTCGCCGACCCGTTCCCCTTCTTCAAGGCTGGTATTTTTCAATAAAATCACGAACTCCTCACCGCCATAGCGGAAAGGGGTTTCATAAAATCGCATGTTGTGGCGCAACCGCTCCGCCACCATTTGCAAGACTTGGTCGCCGACGAGGTGACCATGGCGATCATTGACCGACTTAAAGAAGTCGATGTCTAGGATTAACAGACTGAGGGGCTGTTCCAACTTCCGGGTCGATTGAATTTCCCTCGGTAACTCCCAATCTAAGGCGCGGCGATTCCCCAGTTCGGTCAGGGCATCAGATAGGGCGATCGCCGAGAGCAGATCATTCGTTTGAGAGAGATCACGATAGGCCTGTACCCGTTGCAGCCCAGCTCGAATATGGGCTTGCATAATCCTACCCAGCCCTGGATCTTCCTGGAGTTGCGGTGACGCTCGGGGTGACGCCTGTTGGACCGGCCACCACAAATAGGTATCCCCTCCGACCTCCATGGCCTTGCTGGTGCGCTGGGCCTGGCGTTGCAGAACCTGGTGGGGGGTGAGATCAGCCGTGTCTGACCCATGATCTAACCAGATGCAGTAAACCCAGAGGGGATGCCACTGCTGTCGGATACTCTTGCACAGGGTCCAATTCTCTGAAGCCGTAGCCTGGAGCACCACCAATTCTGGCAGGTGTTTCTCTAAACTAGCCAGTGCTACATCAGCGCTGTCTGCGGACCATACTGTCATGGCAGATAGCCCCCGAACCCGCTTAAGTAACTGGTTGGAGAAGGACGCTTCTCCAACAATTAGGATCGATGCATCCATGAAATGAAGCGCTGAGCTTAGGGTCGGCGAGCAAAGACAAGGGAAAAAGCGATCGCAGGCTTTGGGCTTAATTGTTCGAGCTTAATCGGTCAATTAATCCTGATTCCGCAGGATAGCCCAGAAATGCAATCAATGGATGCACCTCGTGTCGGTGGCGCTGCCTAAAAACCCTAAAGAACGAAGGGGATACCCCCTTTGAAACTCACTGATGGTAGCTTAGTTTTTCATGGCCTCCGGACGATATCCCGGACGGTCTAGGGAATACTGAGTCTCTTAGCAAGCAGGGTACGCCATCGCGACCCCGGCAACTGTCACCAATAGCGCTAAGATCACCCCTGTTATCTGTTACTCCAGTCACTGACCTGGGGTGAGGCCAAAATCCTGATTCCTGCTCACCCGATCGCACCGTAGATTAGGCTTTCTCAGCGACTCAGGCTAGGATCCTAGCCCTCCCTTACTTGTGCCCTTGACGTCATAGGACCCATGCCCAATTCCCCGTTGCCGACGATGACCACCAGTGGAGCTGCGATTCGCCAAACCTTCCTGGACTTTTATGCGGCCAGGGGACATCGGATTCAACCCAGCGCCTCTTTGGTCCCAGAGGATCCCACCGTCTTGCTGACGATCGCCGGGATGCTGCCCTTTAAACCCATTTTTTTGGGACAACGCCCCGCAGAGGTGCCTCGGGCCACCACATCGCAAAAGTGTATTCGCACCAACGACATTGAGAATGTGGGTCGCACCGCTCGCCACCACACCTTTTTCGAGATGCTGGGCAACTTTAGCTTTGGGGATTATTTCAAGGAGCAGGCGATCGCTTGGGCCTGGGAGCTATCCACAGAGGTGTTTAAGCTGCCTGCAGATCGCTTGGTGGTCAGCGTCTTTCGCGAAGATGACGACGCCTTTGCAATCTGGCGCGATCAGGTGGGCATCCCAGCCCACCGCATTTTGCGCATGGATGAGGCCGATAACTTCTGGACCTCTGGCCCCACTGGCCCTTGCGGCCCCTGTTCCGAAATCTACTATGACTTCCACCCGGAGCGGGGGGATGACCACCTGGACCTCGAAGACGACAGCCGCTTCATCGAGTTCTACAACCTGGTGTTCATGCAGTACAACCGGGATGCAGCGGGCACCCTCACCCCCTTGCAGAACCAAAACATTGATACGGGGCTGGGCCTAGAGCGCATGGCGCAAATCCTGCAACAGGTGCCCAACAACTATGAGACGGACCTGATTTTGCCGATCATTGAGACTGCGACTCAACTGGCCAATATCACCTATGGTGCCAGTGATGAACGCACAAAGGTGTCTCTAAAGGTGATTGGAGACCATGTTCGAGCCGTTGTTCACATGATTGCCGATGGCATCATTGCCTCTAATGGGGGGCGCGGCTATGTGCTGCGGCGATTGATTCGGCGGGCGGTACGCCATGGTCGGCTGATTGGCATTACCGGCCCCTTCATCAGCCAGGTGGCTGAGACGGCAATTCAGCTCTCTGAAACTGCCTTCCCCAATGTGCGGGAACGGGCCACCCCCATCAAAGCGGAACTAGACCGGGAAGAGGCCCGCTTTTTAGAGACCCTAGAGCGGGGCGAGAAGCTGCTGGATGAGCTGCTGGCGCGGGAACAGCAGTCCCCCACTAAGCAAATTTCGGGCACCGATGCCTTTGTGCTGTACGACACCTACGGCTTCCCCCTAGAGCTGACCCAGGAAATCGCGGAGGAGCATGGCCTCACGGTGGATGCGGCAGGCTTTGAGACCGCCATGGAAGAGCAGCGGCAGCGCTCTAAGGACGCCCATGAAACCATTGACCTGACTGTCCAGGGCAGTTTGGACCAGTTAGCTGAGCATATCCATAGCACCACGTTTCTGGGCTATACAGAGGCGGCCAGTGCCAGCCAAATCGAGGCGGTCTTGGTGGCGGGTAAGACCGTGACGACGGCCACCGCTGGGGATGAGGTGCAGGTGATCCTAGATCAAACCCCCTTGTATGCCGAGTCCGGTGGCCAAGTGGGCGATCGCGGCTACCTCTGTGGTGGTGATCTCGTGGTCCAGATCACCGATGTCAAAAAGGAAGGTGGCTTCTTTGTTCACTATGGCCAGGTCGAAAGGGGCAGTTTAACCGTAGGACAGACCGTACAAGCCCAGATTGATCGCGCCCAGCGGCGGCGGGCCATGGCCAACCACACGGCCACCCATTTGCTGCAGGCTGCCCTCAAGACCCTTGTCGATGAGGGCATTTCCCAAGCGGGCTCCTTGGTGGATTTTGATCGGCTGCGGTTTGACTTTAACTGCTCCCGCGCCCTCACCCCTGAGGAGGTGCAGCAAGTAGAGGCCCTGGTCAATACCTGGATTGCCGAGAGCCATACCGCCGAAGTTGAGGTGATGGCCTTAGAGACGGCCAAGGCCAAAGGGGCGGTGGCCATGTTTGGGGAGAAGTATGGGGCTGAGGTGCGGGTGATTGACTTTCCTGGGGTCTCCATGGAGCTGTGTGGCGGCACCCATGTCAGCAATACCGCCGAGATTGGCCTCTTTAAAATCATCTCGGAGACCGGTGTGGCGGCTGGGGTGCGTCGCATTGAGGCGGTGGCCGGTCCGGCGGTGCTGGAATATCTAAATGTACGGGATGCGGTGGTGCGGGATTTGGCCGATCGCTTTAAGGCGAAACCCGAGGAGTTGCCCGATCGCATCACCACCCTCCAGGGCGACTTGAAAACAGCTCAGAAGGAACTACAGACCCTGAAATCAGAGCTGGCGATCGCCAAGGCCGATCAGCTTTTGGCCAATGCCGAAGCGGTGGGGGAGGTAAAGGTGCTCGTGGCCCAACTGGAGGGCGTAGACGTTGAAGCCTTGAAAACTGCGGCTGAGCGGTTGCTGCAGCAATTGGGTGAAGGGGCCGTGGTCTTGGGATCGGTCCCCGAAGCGGATAAGGTTAGCTTGGTGGCCGCCTTTAGCCCCAAGGTCATCGCCCAGAAGTTGCAAGCGGGTCAGTTTATTGGTGGTATTGCCAAGCTTTGTGGCGGCGGCGGTGGGGGCCGACCCCAGCTAGCCCAGGCCGGGGGGCGGCAACCGGATCAATTACCGGGGGCCTTAGCCGCCGCGAAGCAGACCTTGATGGAGACCCTGAGTTGAGCTTTCCCCTAGGGTTTTGTAAAACCCTGGAACTTTTTGAAGCTTTTCGCGCACAATATCAGCAATCTTCTGCGCCACATCGGTCATTTGTAGATACAACAGAAAGGCAGCATCGCTCAGCTTAGGGGCAATCATCCAGGGGCCAAATGGATTATGGATAATAAGTTGGACATGTCAATGGATGCCCAGGCTATTCTTCGTGATGTGGCCCAGGATTTAAGGGGCCTCCAGACCCAGCTCACGGATCAACTGGGTCAAGATATCGAGCGTCTCCAGGTTCGCAAGCAGCGGCTGCTCAATGACCTCGATATGCTGGAAGAGGAATATCAGGATCTCCAGCAAAAGCATGCAGCCCTGCAAAACAACTACGAAGTCGCCCTCTCCCAGCAGCAGTTGGCCCAGCAGCAACTCTGGGCGAAGCGATTGGCCCAAGCCCTCGCCTCCCACCTCAAAACCCGTTTAACGGAGTCGATCAGTGCGGCGGTGCCCACCTATGCCGGTGGCCAACCCCCGTCCTTAGAGAATGCCTACCAACTGTTAAGTTCCTTAGATTCCAGCCTGAGCGGCACCCTGCGATCCCTACAGCAGGACTTGAATAGCTATCAAAGCTCGCTCTCCCAACAAATTAGCCGCATGCACGGCATGGAGCAGCAGGGGGAAGTGATTTTAGAGGCATTGATCAATCGCCTCAGCCAGCAGTTGCAGACCCAGATGATGCGGCCCCCCGTCGGTATGGCTCCTTTGCCAACGGCAGCGGATCAGTCGATGCTCCGCGCCCCGTACCCTGGGGCCACGAACCCCACCCAGTTGCCGGGCAGCCATTGGCAACAGATGCCAACTCCCATTCCCAGTACGACTCCTCAACCTTTGCCCGCTCGTCGATCCGCTAATACCGCTTTTGGGAATGCGTCTTTGGGTAAAGTGGCTTCGGATCATGGGGCTTCGGGTGCCTTCCATCAATTCCGCCCTGGGGAAGGGTGGCAGCGGGGGCTGGTCTGCATGGTTTTGGCCACCTTGGCGATCGCCCTACACAATGTCTGGGTGGGGGGCGTCAGCAGCGGGCAGATCTTGAGCGCCGGCACAGTGACCGGGATGTTGACCGTTCCCCAAGTGCTGATGTTGCTGTGGTTGCGGATGCTGGTGGTGTTGCCGGTGATTGCCCTTGGGGCCACGCGCCTCTATCCCGAGGTGTGGCGAGACCTAGGGCAACTGTTTACGGCTCCAGACCGACGCCCCCTGTTTCACGTGATGATCAGCGGTGTATTTCTATTCTTTTCCCAGGTGTTGATCTACAAGGCGATCTCCACCGCCGGGGCTGGGGTCGCGATTACCCTGCTGTTCACCTATCCCTTGCTGACCATTCCCTTGGCCTGGTTCTTGTTTGGCGATCGCCCGACCCCGCTCAAAATTGTCGTGATGGTGGCGGTGGCCATGGGGGTGGTCTTTACCGTCTTGCCCCATCTGGGTGCAGGGGGAGCTCTCTTTGCCTGGAGCGTGGCCATGGCGCTCCTGGCGAGCGGAGCCTTTGCCCTATACATGATCGCCATGCAGTTGAGTTCACGGCGGCTCCACCCCGTACCGGTGAATATGGTCCAATTCACCACCCTGTTTGTGCTGTCAGGACTGATGTTTATGGTCACCTGGCTACGGAATGTGATTCAGGGTGTCCCAACGGTAGTCCCCAGTAGTGGCAACAACTTGCTCATGGGCGGGATTGCCCTCGGGGTATTGACCCTGTTGTGGTACCTGTTTAACACCTATGGGGTGCGTCTGATGGGGGCGGCCCAAGCGACCCTAGTGGCTGCAGGCGTCCCGATCCTGACGGCCATCATCGCTGCCAATCTCACCCCAGTTACCGCCAATCTGCACTTTCTCCAGTGGATTGGGGTGGCCATGGTTACCCTCGGGACCGTCGCCCTCGGTGCGGAGCGCTTGAATGGGAACCCTGGGGCCAAACCTAAACGGGTTAGGGTTTGACCCCAAGCATGGCATGGCAACGGAGCCAGAAAAGAGAATAATGGGCCATGGTCTACTGCCCCTAGAAAACCGGTGCTATGGGTATCCCCACCGGTCTGGGGCATTGCTCCTGCCCATGGCCATGGCCATGCCCCCAGAAGCTTTTGTCTATGTACCAAGACGCCTTGCCACTTTACTTGCAAATCGCTGACGAACTGCGTCAAAACATCCAGGAGTCGGTGTTTAAGGTGGGCGATCGCCTACCGCCTGAAACCGAGCTGAGCGATCGTTTTGGGGTCAATCGCCATACCCTGCGGCGAGCCATAGAAGTCCTGCGGCAAGAAGGCATCGTCGGCATTGAACGGGGACGGGGCACCTTTGTGATGGCGGCTCCCCTCGCCCTCCCGATTGGCAAACGGGTGCGCTACAACGAGGCCCTCAAAGCCCAGGCTTTTCAGCCCCACTGGCAAGTGCTGCGGGTGGTAGAAATCAATGCCGACCCTAAGCTGGCTAAACGTCTGGAGATTGCCCTGGGGGACCCGGTGGTGCTGTTCGAGCGATTGAGCCAAGTGGACGACGTGCCGATCTGTCTGGCCAGCAGTCATTTCCCCAGCCAGCGGTTTCCCGACTTAGTCAGCCACTGTGAAACCTATCGTTCCGTCTCCCAACTCCTGTCTCAAGAATACGGCTGTGACCACATTCGTCGTAGCACCCGGCTGTCGGCGCGATCGGCGCGGTCCCAAGATGCGCGGTTACTGAGGATGTCAGCGACGACCCCCATTCTGCTGTCGGAATCGATCAATGTGGACCAAGCAGGAAGGGTGGTTGAGTACGGCGTGACCCGGTTTCGGGGCGATCGCATGGAGCTGGTGATCGACACGGAAGATTAGCGATCTCTAGCCCTTTTAACCACCAGGGCTGCACCCAGCGCAAACTTAATCAGCCGTTAACCCAGCTTGTTTCCCTCCTTAAACTCCTTCCGAGAGGATGGTTTTGGTCTGTTGTGACCCCATCTTTTGTCGGCAATTATGTCTAGACATCTAGATGTAATCGGGGTGGCAAGCCAATACTGTTGTGATGGGCTAGAGGTAATGCAGTCAACAGTCAGAGATTCTTTAGACGCGTCCTTTGGTCAACCTGCCGTTAAGGTTGATGGCTTGTCAAAGGCGTTTAAAGGTCGCCCCGCCCTCCAGCAGGTGAGCTTGCGGGTCGAGACCGGTGAGATGTTGGCCTTGGTGGGGGCTTCCGGCTCCGGCAAGTCGACCCTGCTGCGTAACCTCAATGGCTTGCAGCAGGCTGATCAGGGCCGGGTGGAAGTCTTTGGCAGCCCCTTGCAGGTGGATGGCCAGCTCCACTCCAAGGTGCGCCAACTCCGTAGCCAGGTCGGGTTTATTTTCCAGCAGTTCAATCTGGTGAGGCGGCTCACGGCCCTAGAGAATGTGCTGGTGGGCAACCTGTCCCAAGTTTCTCTCTGGCGATCGCTCACCCAAAGTTTCACCCAGGCCGAAAAGCTCAAGGCCCTGTCGGCCCTAGAGCGGGTCGGCATCCTTGACCAAGCCTACCAGCGGGCTTCCTCCCTGTCGGGGGGGCAGCAGCAACGGGTGGCGATCGCCCGCTGCCTAATGCAGGGGGCCAAAATCATCCTGGCCGATGAACCCATCGCCTCCCTCGACCCTGAGTCTGCCGGCAAGGTGATGGAGCTGCTCACCCTCCTGAATCAAGAGCAGGGCATTACCGTCATCATCTCCCTCCATCAGGTGCAAGTGGTGCAGCGTTATTGCCCCCGCTCCATTGCCCTGCGCCAGGGCGTGGTTTGCTTTGACGGTCGCACGGCTGAGTTAGATGAAGCCCGCTTGGCGGACATCTATGGCTCAGCGGTAGAAGAGTTGGTTTTGCGCGGTCACAGTGAGGTCTTTGTCCCTTAGCGATCGCCCGAAACCCGGTTCCTCACACACACTGTCCCCAGACAAAACCTGGATCCAATCAAAAGGAAAACACCATGTCCACGATTGCTTGGCGTCGATTGACCTCCTTGCTAGCCGCTTCCACCCTGATGGTGAGCAGCCTGGCAGCCTGTAGCGATACCTCTACGAATAACGATGCAGCTGATGCTGGCACCGAAGTTAGCGAAGGCGAGGCTTGCGCCCCTGAGATTGCTGAGATTGAGTTTGGTATTCTTTCTACGGAATCTGCCGATAACCTCAAGCCGGTTTGGGAGCCCCTGTTGGCTGACATGGCTGAGGCGGTGGGTCGCCCAGTGAAAGGGTTTTACGCTACCGACTATGCGGGTGTGATCGAAGGCATGGGTGCGGGTAAGGTGCAGGTGGCTTGGTACGGCGGTAAGTCCTATATCGAAGCTGCCGAGCGCTCCAGCGCCGAAGCCTTTGCGCAAACCGTCGCCCTAGACGGTACTAAGGGCTACTACTCTCACCTGATCACCAATGTTGAGAATCCGATTGTGGCGGAGATCGATGTGGAAGCCGGTAATGGCGATCAGTATGTGATCGAAAACGCCGCTGACCTCACCTTTGCCTTCAACGACCCCAACTCCACCTCTGGCTTTTTGGTGCCCAGCTACTATGTGTTCGCCCAGAATGAAGTCAACGCTGAGAAAATCTTCAGCGAGTTGGTCTACGCCGGTAGCCACGAAGCCACCGCTTTGGCTGTAGCTGAGAATCAGGTGGATGTGGCCACTAACAACAGCGAGAACTTGGCTCGCCTAGAGGAAACCTCTCCCGGTTCCTTGGAAAAGATCCAGATCATCTGGACCTCTCCGGTGATCCCCAGCGACCCCCTCGCCTACCGCAGCGACTTGCCCGATTGCCTCAAATCCTCCATCCAGGACTTCTTCTTTAACTATGACGATGAGGAAGTGCTCGCGGGCCTACAGTGGACCCGTCTCGATCCCGCTGAGGATGCAGACTGGAACACCATCCGTGAGCTGCAAATCGGTAAGGATATCCTCGACGTTCAGAACAACGAGAACCTCAGCGAAGCGGACAAGGCAGCCCAGCTAGAAGCGCTGAATCAGAAGCTGGAAGCGGTTAAGTAAGCCCGGTTCTTTTCCCCGCTGGGAGGGGTGTAGGCCGGGGTGGGTCAGCCGCATTGCTATGGGTCGGCAACCCACCCCTAATCCCCTCCGAAAGGGGGAAGCATTCTGGACTGCTCCCCTGAACTGCTTCAAAGAAAGGAAAGGTCAAACTCAGCGGTTTAATCTCTGAATCCAGACGCACGTCACAGCAACTTTAGACGCTATAGCCACCATGGGAATGCCACCCACCCACCTGAATTCTGCCAACAGCACCTTATCTCCCCAGGTGCTAACTACGCTCTCTAAAGAGAAGAAGCGAATTACGCCCCTGCGCATTGTGTGGGGTTTGTTGGCGATCGCCGTCCTAATCTACGCCGGTCAAAAAAGCGATCTCAGCTTTGGGGAGCTATTCCAGGGCAGCGGCAACATGATGGAGTACATCAGCCGCTATTTCCCACCGGACTTTAACGACTGGCGCTTTTACCTGTCCGACATCTTCGAAACCATTGGTATGGGGGTGTGGGGCACATTAATGGCGGCGATCGTGGCGGTGCCCCTCTCCGTCATCGCGGCAGAGAATGTGGCTCCCTTCTGGTTGGTGTTTCTGGTGCGCCGCTTTTCAGATGCGATGCGGGCGATCAATGAGGTGGTGTTTGCCCTGGTGTTTGTGGTGGCGGTGGGCTTAGGTCCCTTTGCCGGGGTGCTGGCCCTGTTTGTCCACACTACCGGTACCCTCATCAAGCTGTTTTCGGAAGCGATCGAGGCGATCGAGCCTGGCCCTGTGGAGGGTATCCGAGCCACGGGGGCCTCTAAGCTGCAAGAAATTATCTTTGGCGTCATCCCCCAAGTCATTCCCCTATGGACTTCTTTTACCCTCTACCGCTTTGAGGCCAATGTACGGGCCGCGTCGGTGCTGGGCATCGTCGGTGCGGGGGGGATTGGGGTTTCCCTTTACCAAAGCTTTCGGGCCTTTAAGTACGGCAAGGTGTGCGCCATTTTGATTTTGTTGATTGTGGCGGTGGCGATTATCGATACGGTTTCCGCCAAGATTCGCCAACGGTTGGTGTAGCGCACTACGCCATCCGGGCTCTCATCGAGGGCAACACCGTTCATGCCAGGGCGATCGCTGCTTTCTGTCCGGTTTCACCCCTTAGGAGCATAGGCAAATGGGAATCGAACTGGTGTTGTATCTCCTGCTGGGGCTCGCTGTCGGCACCCTCAGTGGCTTGATTGGTATCGGCGGCGGCGTTTTGATCACGCCTGCATTGGTCTATTGGTTTGGGTTTTCGCAACATCATGCCCAGGGCACAACCCTGGCCCTTTTGGTGCCCCCGATCGGTTTGCTGGGGGCTTGGACCTATTTTCAAAAGGGTTATGTGGACCTCAAGGTGGCGGCGATCATCTGTGTGGGCTTCTTATTTGGCGCGTTGATTGGCGCGACCTTTTCGGTGGATTTGCCCGAGCAGTTGCTGCGGCGGGTGTTTGGTGCGGCAATGATTGCGCTGGGGCTGCACATGATTTTCCATGCTTAATGACCAGCCCGCTGCCGGTCTAAATCTGTCGTCCCATCAACTGGCTAGGATGCCTGCTGTTGTTGCCGTTAATACTAATTCCGAACATCAGTTCTCTAAAACCCCAGTTGCAGAAATCATGCTGATCGAGGGGCAAGGTATCGAGGGAGACGCCCATTGCGGTGAAACGGTTCAACATCGCTCCAGAGTTAACGTTGACGCCACCCAGCCCAATCTACGGCAAGTGCATCTCATTCACCTGGAACTGATCCAAGCCCTCCAAGCTCAGGGGTTCAGAGTAGACCCCGGCTCCATGGGTGAAAACATCACCACAGTGGAGATTGATCTACTTTCACTGCCGAGGGGAACCGTGCTAAAGGTGGGGCCTGAAGCCGCTATTAAGGTTACGGGGCTGCGAAACCCTTGCCTACAGCTCGATGCCTTTCAACCTGGCCTACTATCCGCCGTTCTGGATAGGGACTCAGCCGGGAATATGGTTCGGAAGGCAGGCATCATGGCTGTCGTGATGAGGGGTGGCCGGATCAGACCTGGAGATTCCATCGAAATGCTTTTGCCAAAACCGCCCTACAAGAAACTTGAGCGCGTGTGAGCGATAGCGGCAAGGATGGGTTGGCGATCGCCCCCGTAACCCGTTAGCCTCAGCCCTGGGTCCAATCACCATAGGTGGGTATGTCTTCAAAATTGTTGGGGCTGTTGGTCGGCGGCGTTTTGCCCGCCCTGTTTTACGGGATTTCCAGTGTTTTTACCAAAAGCAGCACTAACGCCGGGATGTCCGTAGGGGGACATCTGTTCTGTATTGGCATTGCCATTAGCGCCACGGGCTTGCTGTTCAACTGGGTTCTGCCAGGGCATATTCCCTCCCTGGCGGCGGTCACCTACTCGTCTCTGCAAGGGGTGTTTTGGGGGTTGGGTACCGGCTGCGTGGTGCTGGGCCTCCTGAAATACCAGGCTCCCCTGGCGAAACTGGTGCCCCTCTATAACATGAACACCCTAATCACCTCAGGACTGGCGTTGCTGATATTTGCCGAATGGCAGCAGGTGAACCCCAGTCAGCTTTTCCTGGGGGCAGGACTCATTGTGGTGGGCGGGATCTTGGTGGCGGGGGCGTAGGGCAATTTATTGGGGAGCAGCACAACCGGCGGTTTCCTGCACCATAAACATCCCCGCCTCAGCTAGGTCTGCGGGCGGCACCATCTCCCTGAGGGTATTCGCGGTGCCAACGTCCTGCTTCAACGTAGCCACCAGGAATTTGAGCGCATCCGGGGTAAGCATTTCGTTGGCTTTGGCAGACAAACACTGGCAGACGGGCTCCTCTAAGTTAGACGATTCTAAGCAGGCTTCCACAAACTCACCCCCCTTGATCGCGGCGATGTCCGCT
>JAQCKL010000613.1 GCA_027592485.1 Cyanobacteriota bacterium | reverse complement strand
CACAGCCCAAGTAGCCCTATCCAACGCGATGGGGCTACTTGGGCATGACTTAGTCTAAACACCAGTCTTTAGCTGGTTGACGTTGGGTTAAGCACCCAATATTGCTGAGTGAATTGACGGTTTAAAAACCTTGAAAAGCATTCAACTGCTTGCCGAAGTATTTTCAGCAAGCTTCGCTACGATAAATGCGCCACGTCTATTCATCGCAGCACACCTATGACTGGAAAAGCCGCTGGTGCCCTCTTTAACCAGAAGACCGTAGAGAATGCCATGAAGGGTTTCACCTTCCCGGCAGACCTGGCGGAGAAACATCAGCAGGTGCAGGCGTGGATCGAGGCGCTACAGTCAGGGCGGCTCAACAAAGTGAAGGAAGTCTCCCTACACGGGGACTTTCTGAATGACATCTTTCAAACGGTGCTGGACTATCACTCCATCGTGGGGGGCGATCGCTGGGAGTTACACGCGGAACAAACCATCGCCGATGGCGGCGGTTCGGCTGACGGCGCGATCGGGCTGTTTCATGCCTCCACGGGCGACTCGGGCAAGGT
Source organism: Cyanobacteriota bacterium (assembly GCA_027592485.1). Lineage (GTDB taxonomy): Bacteria > Cyanobacteriota > Cyanobacteriia > Phormidesmidales > Phormidesmidaceae > PCC-6406. The sequence goes on along the minus strand of JAQCKL010000613.1, from coordinate 2,015 downwards.
GAAGCTGCAAGGGCGGGTGGTGGCCCCCATTGAACTCAAGGGCGTCACCAATGACCTTGATCGCGCGGCTGCGGGTCGCCATGAGTCGGCGGTAGAACAGGGCTGGCGCTACGCCAACCACACCATCGATTGTCGTTGGGTGCTGGTGTCGAACTACCGAGAAATTCGGCTCTACCAAACCAGCAAAACCCCCGCCTACTATGAGCGCTTTCGGCTAGAAGACCTGGCGAGTCTGGAGACGTTTCAGCGGTTTTACTTCATCCTGTGTCGCGCCAACTTTTTGCCCGCGATCGCCGACCCCAAGGGCAAGTCCCGCATTGACCAATTGCTGATCGAGTCGGCCCATGCTGATGAAGACATCACCAAGGCCCTTTACGACGAATACAAACAGGTGCGGCTGGCCCTGGCCAAGCACTTTCTACACATCGGCCCGGAGGCGGTCAGCAATCACAATATCACCCTGATTGCCGCCGCCCAAAAGGTGTTAGACCGCATCCTGTTCATCGCCTTCTGCGAAGACCGGGGGCTACTGCCCGAAAAAACCCTCAAACAGGCCCACGACCACAAAGATCCCTACAACCCCCGCTCGATTTGGGAAAACTTTAAGGCGGTGTTTCAGGCGGTAGACAAGGGCAATAGCACCCTCTCTATCCATGGCTACAACGGCGGGCTGTTTGCCCCCGATCCACTACTGGATGGCCCTTTGTGGGTGTCAGATCCGCTCTGCTCGATGCTCAACAAGCTGACGAATTACGATTTTGCCTCAGAGGTGTCGGTCAATATTTTGGGCCACATCTTTGAGCAGTCGGTGACTGACCTAGAGGAGCTACGGGCACAGGCCACCCGTCAGGAATTTAACCCGAAGAAAGGCCGTCGCAAGACCCAAGGGGTTTATTACACCCCAGCCTTTATCACCCAATACATTGTCGGGGTGGCGCTAGGGGGCTATCTCAAACGCAAGGAAGAGGCCCTCTGGCAAGAAATGGGCATTGACCAGATTCGCGCTAACGCGGTGAACAAGCGACGGGCAGCAAAGATGCAGTTTTGGGAGCGCTATCGAGATCAGGTGCTCGCCCAAACCAAGGTCATTGACCCGGCCTGTGGTTCGGGAGCATTTTTGATTGCGGCCTTTGACTACCTGAATGGCGAATATGAGCGGGTGAATGAAAAGCTGGCGGCGCTCCAACAGCAGGATGAGTCCGGGGAGGTGATTGGTCAGCGCAGTGTGTTTGACCCGACTAAAACCATCCTCAACCAAAACCTGTACGGGGTAGACCTATCGCCGGAGTCGGTGGAGATTACCAAGCTGTCACTCTGGCTAAAGACGGCGGAGCGGGGCAAGGCCCTGACCTATCTAGATGACAACATCAAGGTGGGCAACTCGATCATTGCCGATGCGGCGGTGGATGCCTACGCCTTTGACTGGGATGCCGAATTTGCTGAGGTATTTGCCAGTGGCGGGTTTGATGTGGTGATTGGCAACCCGCCCTATGTACGTCAGGAGTTGCTGACGCCCTTTAAACCCTATCTGCAAGAACACTATGCGGCCTATGACGGGGTGGCGGATATCTATGTCTATTTCTACGAAAAGGGGCTGAAGATCCTACGGCCCCAGGGGATTTTGTCGTACATCGTGACGAACAAGTGGCTCAAGGCGGGCTATGGGGAACCGCTGCGGCAGTTCTTTGCTGAGAACAGCGTGTTTGAGCAAATCATCGACTTCGGTCATGCTCCAATTTTTGAGGATGCCGATGTGTTTCCGTGCATTGTGTCGGTAAGGAAGCCGGAGGAGGTGAGGGAGCAGGGGAGTGATGGAGATAGGGAGACAGCAGCGGTGCAGGTGTGTCCAGTACCACGAGAGCATTTGGAGAACATCAACCTGCCTCAATATGTCAATCAGGAAGGCTATGGAGTTCCGTGGCCAAGATTTACGACCGAAGCTTGGAACTTATAGCAGTCGCCAATTGCATTAAGACATAAGCTAGAAGCATTTCCCATCTCCGGTGAGTGCCATG
>JAQCKL010000612.1 GCA_027592485.1 Cyanobacteriota bacterium | reverse complement strand
AGATCGATAACCGCTGCGCCAATCTTCCATGGTGAAGGAGGCGGGCGTGGTGGTGGGGGAGGGGAGGGTTTGCATGGGGTTTATGGGTGAGTGGGTGGGGAAAGGGGGGAGTTTTGAATTCTCAATTTTGAACGTTGAATTTTGAGGAGGGGGCTTTAGGCTGAAGGTTCTGATTCCAGGGCCGTTGGGGGGGCAGCGATCGCCAATGGCTGGTTGAACTCAAGGCCGTCGGCTGCAGGGGGTGTCACCGCCTGAGAGGTCCCATCAAGAGACGCCCCCTCAGGAGAGACCCTTTCAACAGTGGTGCCTTGGGAGGTGGTATCGGGCAGCAAAAATATCAGCGGTAGGGGCAGTAACGTAGACCCATTGGTGAGGGTGACCAGGAGCCAGAGGCGATCAAAATTGGTTTCGGTGACCCCAATCCAGTGGGTCAAAACCGCGCCCAGCTCATGGGACAGCAACCCGGCCAAATTCAACACCGACATCAGTAGAGCAAAGAGGGTAGCTTCGACCCCAGCGGGACAGATCCGGGCCGAGAGCACCAGCACCGGCATGAAGGAAATCTCCCCCATGACGGTCAAAATCAAGCTGTCCCCCAGGCTAAACCAGTGATCATCAATGCCGAGCGCTCGATTGGTGTGGGTCACCAAAAGCAGCATGGTGAAACCAAACAGGGTTGAAAGCACCGTCGAGGCCGCAAAAATGGTCCGAAAGGGTACGGCTTTAAGAAACCGCTGAAAGATCCAGATGCCGAGCAGGGCGGCAATGCTGGTCACCAACCGGACGCGCCCCAAAAACTCCGGCTGAAAATGCAGATCGTTGGTGGTGAAAAAGAAAAAGGCCGAGTCAGCCGTCGGGGTGGCTTGCCACAGAAAGATAAATAAAGCGGGCATCCAGATCACCTTCTGGGTGACGGCCCCCTTGAGCTGTTGCACCTGCCCCCAAATTGCCCGCCAGGTGGGCTGCTCGGTGACGGGATCCTCTGCAATCAACCAAGCAACACCGGAGACGATCAGCGGGAACGCGGCGGTGATGGCAAACACGGCGCGGGTGCCGACTTGCTCTAACAGCAAGCCGCCGGCATAGGCGGTGAGCAAGCCGCCGATCGCCGATGCCCCCCAAGCCAATGACTGTAGAGAACCGGCATCACTCTGGGATTCTTGCCGCGCCCGCTCGACCACGAGGGAATCGACAATCACATCGCTGACGGCTACGGAGAGGGAGCCCAGGGTTAACGCCGAGATCGCCCCCCAACCGGTGTGTACCCATAGGGCCATGACCAGCCATGACACTGCCCCTAATAGCCCTGACAAAACCAGATAGGGTCGCCGTCGATAGCCCCAAATCGGTAACCCATCAGACAAAAAGCCGAAGAGCGGTTTGATTGTCCAAGGGGCGGTGGCGATGCCGGTCAATGCCGCCACTTCCGCCGGGGTAAGTCCCAGATCATCCTTCAGGAAGAAACTGACGGCGAGACGGGCCAGCCCCAAAATCCCCTGGACAAAATACACCAACAGGATGGCGGTGAGTTCGAGGGTGAGGGGTTGGCCAAATAAAAGCCGTCGTTCAATCCAACCTTTGAGAGCCGGGCCATCCATGGAAAAAACGGTCATAAATACAGGGATGAAGACCAGTCGAGACAAATCATTGAGATTTGTTAACCCTATTCATCATAACCATCCCGAGGGTCCGCTTCAGAACCCCTGGCATCCGTTTACGGCGATTCAGGGTTGCCTGTGTCCGAACTCACTTTGGGAAGGCCAGAAAAAATATCCGGATCCTCAGTGTTTTCCCCAAAGAATCTTCATATTTGCAAAGCTTCCATCAAATCTGGGCCGATGCGGTTCACCCGAGTAATTACAGAGGCTAGTCTAGCTTCAGTTACATAACCGTTAAGATGCCAGCGCCAAGCTGCGGATAACTCGGGTGCCGATTCTAAATTCCAGTCCTCCAGTCAAGTCTCAAAAAATGCGTAACTCCTGGTTTTTACTCAGTGCAGTAGTTTTATCGCCAGCCATCGCCTTTGGCCAACCGCTAACTGCCCACGGCATCCAACTCGTCTCGGGACCTGGCACCCAAACGGTCACGATTGACTTTGAGGAACTCGTGGCTGGCGCTTATATTACGGGCAACGAATGGGCCGAATACGGACTCAACATTAGTGTCAAATCAAACCGGCAGCGGCGAAACGGCTCCGGTGATCTGCCCCTACGCCTGTTTGACAGCGACTGTGTGGCCCAAGTCACCTCGGGCAACCCCTTACCCAAATGCACTGGCGGCGATAACGATTTAGCAACCGGGTCAGCCTTTGGGACCGATCCCCAAGGGAATGTGCTGATCATTCAGGAAGACAATAGTAATCGGCGTGATCGAGATAATCTGGGCGCTCCTGACGATGATGTCTATGGTGGCATCATTACCTTCCTGTTTGATCAGGCCGTTTCGCTGAATTCCTTTGGTTTTCTCGACTTTGATGATAAGGACCGTGGGGAAGGCTACATTCGGGCCTATAGCAGTCGCCAATTGCATTAAGACATAAGCTAGAAGCATTTCCCATCTCCGGTGAGTGCCA
>JAQCKL010000611.1 GCA_027592485.1 Cyanobacteriota bacterium | reverse complement strand
CGCTGTTGGGATCGGTGCAGGTGGTGCAGGGGTGGGTGCTGGCAGGGTGGGTGGGGTGACGGGGGTTGGTGCTCCGGAGGCGATTGCCAGCAAGGGTTCCGGCACCGCTACTGGATCAGGAATCTCGCTGGCGATCAAGGCCACCGTTCCCTCTAGACGTTGGGGGAGTAAATCATTGCCGCAGCTGACTAGGGTTGGACCCTGATTTTGGATGTCCGCTTGGCCATTGTCCCGAAAGACATTCAGCCCCTCATCTTGGGCGACCCCTAGATCGGGCGATCCTTGCCCCTGGTTGCGTAAACCGTAGGCTTGATTCTGTCGGACCTGGTTACCCCGCAAGACGGGCCGAGCCGTGTCGGTGATGGCGATACCGGTTTGATTTTGGCTAATATCGCAGTTTTGGATCAGGGGTGCAGCCTGATCAAACACAGCAATGCCCACCGTGTTCTGGCGGCATTGCAGTCGTATTAGGGAGCCTTTGCCGCGACGAAACAGCGCCAGTCCAGCCTCCCGGTTATTCAGCAACTGGGCGGCCAACACGGTCGGAATCGCCTCATCGAGAATCACCATGCCGTAGCGATCGCAGCCCGTACACTGGACCGTTTGCACAATCGGGCGACCTTGATCGATCCAGAGCCCAATGCCTCTGGGTTCAGGATTGGTCAGGGTGAGATTTTCAAGCTGGGCTTGATCGGCCACCACACAGGTCACTTCTGCCAGGCCCAGCACCGGATGGCTAAGGGCACCACTGCCTTGGAGGATGGCCGTCCCACCGCTGGTGGGACCGATCACCCGCCGCTGGGGCGGAATCTGGATCGGAAACTGCTCCCCATTCGCGGCGAGATAACGCCCTGGGGCCAATTCAATCACAGTCCCCGGTTCACTGCGACGCAGGGCTTCACGGAGGGTCTTGAGGGGGGCAGCCCGGCTGCCCTCACCAGTATCTTGACCATTGATAGGATGTACAGAGAGGGTAAGCTGACCCATGATGTTTTTGAAACCGTGGCGTAGCGTACCCCAATACTGCTGCAAATCCAGATAAGATCAACCCACCCATTGATGATTCACGCCATGGGTGCTCAGTTTTGAGTTGATGGCCCGATGCCAAGCACAAAACTTGGCATTTAATCAGGTACTTGCCCGTGATTACCCTCGTTATCTTTATCAATGTTGGCATTGCCCTACTCTGCGGCTATTTTGCCTGGCAGGTTTGGCAGGTTCGCAACACATTGGCAGCGGTGGCAGATGCCATTTTAGAGTGGGAGCACAATACCCATGGCGTCTTAGACCCGAATGTGACCCCCGCCAATATTTTGCAAGGTCAGCAAGGGATTGCCCAGGCTCGCGAGGGCTATGCCCAGTTGCAGCGGCAGTTGCAGCAATTACAGCGGCTTCTGGCCTTGCTGGGGGGCGGCACGCAACTTTTACGGTCCTTCGGTTGGCGGCGGCGGCGTGGGGCTCGATCCCGTTACCGGGCTCGATTACCCATTACCCGGTAAAATACGACTCGCAACCCGCTGGCGAAATCCACCCGTACAATGGGGCAAAAGGGTAAGCGGGTCTAAAGCGCGCGGGCAAAGGTCAAGGTAGGCACCATGGCAGACAACAACTCAGGGTCATTTTTAGGCGGGCTACTGTTGGGCACTGCGGTCGGGGCCATTACTGGGCTGCTGATTGCCCCCCGCACGGGCCGAGAAACCCGGCAGTTTTTACGGAAATCTGCGGATGCCCTGCCAGAATTGGTGGAGGATTTAGCAAGTACCGTTCAGTTGCAAGCCGATCGCTTGTCTGAGGGCACGCTAAGCCAGTGGGAGCAGACTTTAGAGCGTCTCCGAGAGGCGATCTCAGCGGGACAAGCCGCAACCCAAGAGGAATACGCTAGTTTGAAACGGGGTAAGGACGGGCAGCCTATGCCGGTCACCCACGAAGACTAATGCCGATTAAGGTCGAACCGTGATCGATCCGCTGTTTTGGTTAGCGCTGTCTTTTTTGCTAGTCGCAGTCTGCCTGACTGCTGTTTTGCTAGCGTTAATTCCTGCTACCCAAGAATTAGGTCGGGCTGCCCGTAGTGTCGAAAAACTGTGTGACACCATCAGCCGAGAGTTGCCCCCTACCCTAGAGTCGATTCGCCTCACCAGCCTCGAAATCACTGAATTGGCTGATGATGTCACCGAAGGGGTGCAAAATGCCGGTCGAGTGGCTCAGCAGGTTGATCAAGGTCTCAGCGGTGTCAAGCAACAGGCCCAGCGCGTTCAGGTCAGTACCCGGAGTGTCATGGCCGGGATGCGGGCAGCCCTCGGCAGTTTTACCAAGGGGAAATCTAGCCCACGCCGCGATCGCCGCCGCTTATCTGCGAGCTCAACCCGACCCCTTGAGCGGCTAGAAAGATCGCCCCACCGGCCATCCCAAGAGGCTGATGCCCTGCCGAGCCATGGGATCCACGGCCAAAATACTGACGGAGTATCCGCCGATCGCAACGGTAGCCCCCTCGACGTGACCGCCCCAGAATCGTTACCACTGCCCGCCGAACGGCAGTCCCCGGTAACGGAAGACGTCTAGGATCGTTCTCCGGTCCGTA
>JAQCKL010000610.1 GCA_027592485.1 Cyanobacteriota bacterium | reverse complement strand
GCGTCCCCTATGACACCGTCTGGGCCTACCAGCAGGAGCTGGTGGCTGCCCGCCGGACAGATCCCACCCTGCCGGATGTGCTGATGCTGTTAGAACATCCGCCGGTGTACACCCTGGGGCAGGGGGCTGATCCCAACTTTGTGCGGTTTACGCCGGGGGCAGAGGACCCTCCCGTGATCCGCATTGAGCGGGGGGGAGAGGTGACCTACCACTGTCCGGGACAGTTGGTGGGCTACCCGATTTTGAATTTGCGCCGCCATCGCACCGATTTGCACTGGTACCTGCGGCAGCTAGAGGCGGTACTGATCGCCACCTTGGCCGAATTGGGGCTAACGGGCGATCGCCAGCCCCCCATGACGGGGGTATGGGTGGCGGGCCATAAAGTGGCGGCGATCGGGATCAAGGTCAGCCGCTGGATTACGATGCACGGATTTGCGCTCAATATTTGCCCAGATTTAGCGGGCTTCGACCGCATCGTGCCCTGTGGCATTGAGAACCACCCGGTGGGCAGCTTGACCCAGTGGTTGCCGGGGTTAACGCGGGCTGATGTGGAACCGATCGTGATGCGTCAGTTTGCCAATCATTTCCAGTACCGCCTGGTGCCTGGGGATGGATCGACCATGGCAGTCCCGAGGACATGAGTCCCAACCCCATATTAGTGCCCCGTCCGTCAACGCTAGACGCCCTATCGCCGCTGGGTGGGGTGGTCGCGTATGGGCTCCTGAACCTGAAGGAGATCGCGCCCTCCATAGCGGGGCCTTTGGCCCCAATATCGCCATTCCCAGCCCGCTTCTAACACATGAGCCCCTGTGATTTGAGGCGACAAGTCATGGTCATAGGCAGCGCAAATGTCCCGTTAAGCCAGACAGGGGCCGCGCCTCTTCCCCAATGCCTGCCCTTGGGGAAGTCACGGCTCCTCCCCGAGGGAGTCGGCCCAAGCCTAGTTCCAACTTATTTCGTGTCGGCCTCCTTGGGCAAGGGCCTTCTGCCATTTAACTGGGTGCGCAATCTGATGATTGCGCACCCAGTTATCGTGATAGCGGAAACCGTTGAGTTGTTCAAAGGGGCATAAGCAGCCCTCCATCGCTGCCCGAGTCTTGCGACAAAAGGGATGAAAGTTCCAGAGTAACGCCATGGCCCGACTGGATTGCTCGGCGGAGTCCCATTTGCCGTGGAAATCTTGCATGGCATACAAGGTACGGTCGAGATAGTTCATGGGCCGGTCCACTTGATTGCTGGTGCGATAAGCATCAGGGAAGTCAAAGGCCCGTTGGAAGAACCGAGACTTGCCTTGCAGCCGTTGCAAGCGCCCGTCAATGGCCTTGGGCAAGGTGCGGGTGTTCACCCACGCCAGCAACCGTCGCAATCGTTGGGCAAAGTGTCGCTTGCTGGTGGCCTGATAGACATGCCAAAGTTTGTCGAGGAGTGCTTGCCGGAGCACGGGTTTCGAGCGGCACCAATCCCGGATTTTAATCACCTCATGGAGAAAGCACAGAATCCAGACGATGCCAGGAAATAAGGTTTGCCAGGCGGCTCGGGTGGCGTCCCACCCATCGGTGGTGACTGTCTTGGGAGCATAGTCAGGGACATGATGGGCCGCTTCCTGCTGGAACACGCCATAGGCTTGAGTGAGTCCCTCCTGCCCCGCACTGGCACTCAGACTGGCCCCCAAGATGCACCCTTCGGCGGCAGTGACGGCCAGATAGACCCGCTTCCCTTGCCAATCACAGTGCTTCTCGTCCGCAACTAGATGGGGGGGAGCGCCATTTCCGTTTTCAGGGTAGTCCCGACAATGGAGGCTCGACCCAACGACTGACAGAGCCGATACCAGTGCATCTCGGAGCGTCCCAGTACATAGGCAATGCCCTCAAACGACAGACCATGCTTCCTCAGGTAGAGGGCTTTATCCGCCATTTCTGCGGTTTCGCTCATGTACGGCATCACAAAGTCTGGACGCAGTTGATAGGCATCCTTCGTCTTCGGCAGCAAAATCCGTCGGGTCTTAAGCTGCTGGCGGGAGGACTCGACCCACCCGTGAAAGCGATAACCAGCCTCAATCCCTGCGGGGAACAGTTCCGGATGGACCGCAATCTGCTGGTCGAGATACTGGCGAAAGGCCTCACGATCTGCCACCAAAGTGGCGTAGTCGAGGTCATCTGCAATGGGCAGACAAATCGTTTTATCCCCTGCTGTTCCTCGCTGCCGGCGCTGCTTGGCCATCCTGTTGGCCTCCTCAGCGCTCTCCCTCTATTTTACTCGACACAAAGTAAGGTGGAACTAGGCCTAAGCGTTGGCGGGCTGGGCTGTGAGGATGCGATCGCGTAGTTTATCGGGCACCGGATCTAGGTGGTCGTAGGTCCAACGGAAGAACCCAACCCCGAGGGTGAGGGAGCGCAGTTCCAAAATCATGGTTTGCAACTCCACTTCAGGAATGTGGGCAGAAACCACATCCCAACCGGGCCAGTCGGCCTTGGCTTCGTAGCCCAGAATTTGTCCCCGCCGCCCGCTGACCATTTTCAGGACGTTGGCGGTGAAGGCGTTGGGCACTGAAATGTCCACCGCGTCTACGGGTTCCAGC
>JAQCKL010000609.1 GCA_027592485.1 Cyanobacteriota bacterium | reverse complement strand
CTTAAAAGTCAGCCCCCCAGGCTCCTGCACCTCAAAGGAGCGATGGATCGAGCCGTTGTGAATGGTGGTCGGCGTTAGCCCTTGATCCAAACAGTGCTGACGATACTGATCGAGATCATCCACCATCAGATCAAAAGGGGCAGGTCCAGGAGCCGCTTCGGTATTGGCCCGCAGCACGATATGGGTGCCGCCCCGCAATTCCAAAACCGCAAAATTCTCCTTACGCACCACTTTACGAATGCCGATCGCGGTGAGGAAATCAAAGGTGTCCTGGAATTTGGCAGTTTCTAGAGACACATGACCCACCCACACCGGCGGACGCGGATCGGTAGGGGGTTCGGCAGTCGTGTTAGCAGTCAGCACATCGAGATTAGTCAACACAATCACCAGGGTTATAAGGATGCAGAGGGCTGCCACCGCTTGCCCACGACGCACAGCCCCCCTAGTTCTAACCTACAAAAAATGATTCACAATCCACTGCTAGCTTGCGCTGGATCACCATTGGATGCACCCAATCGCTATATATCTAGCTGGCCATTTTACTTCGGACACCTAGGATCATTCTGATGCTTGGCATAGCGGCAAAGGGGTTCGCAGTCTTGTCCTAACCGGATTGGCGATTGCTGTACCGGATGAGGCGTTGGCCGAGATGATGTATCCCCCACCCGTAGCCTTAACATCAGTCCGCGAAGCCGCTTTCCATAGGACCTGTATGGGTCTCTATTCAGAATGGCGATGGAGCCCAGGACCTGATCTCGACCGGTTTACTTGGTTTTGCCTTTACCTTTCGCTTCTTCCATGGTTTCTTCCTCAGCCTCAACCTCAACCTCAACCGTAGTGGGCTCTGTGGGCAAGTTGCGACCGATCGATAGCTTTTGCTTCACCAGTGCTTCGACCTCAGCGGCCAATTCTGGTTTTTCTTGCATCAGCTTGATGGCGTTATCGCGCCCTTGGCTGATGTTTTCGCCCTTGTAGCTGTACCAAGCCCCTTTGCGGACGATGATGTCGTTTTGCTCCGCCAGGTCCAAAATGCAGCCCAAAGTAGAGATGCCCTCGCCAAAAATTACGTCAAATTCAGCTATGCGGAAGGGCGGAGCCACCTTGTTTTTTGCCACCTTGACCTTGGCCCGGATGCCATATTCTTCCGTACCCTTCTTGAGGGTTTGGATGCGGCGAATATCTAGGCGGACCGAGGCATAAAACTTGAGGGCATTGCCCCCGGTGGTGGTTTCGGGGTTGCCGTAGACCACACCGATTTTGAGCCGTAATTGGTTTAAGAAAATCACCGTGCAGCCGGACTTACCGATATTGCCGGTAATCTTGCGTAGGGCCTGACTCATCAATCGGGCCTGCAAACCGACATGGGCGTCGCCCATTTCCCCTTCAATCTCGGCGCGGGGCACCAAGGCCGCCACGGAGTCAATCACCACTAGATCAATGGCTGAGGAGCGCACCAACTGATCGACGATTTCTAAGGCGGATTCCCCTGTATCCGGCTGGGCCACCAGCAATTCTTTGACATTGACTCCCAGGGCCTCGGCATATTCTGGGTCAAGGGCATGTTCGGCATCCACAAAGGCGGTGGTGCCCCCTTCTTTTTGCACCTCGGCTAGGGCGTGAAGGGCAAGGGTCGTCTTACCCGAACTCTCAGGACCGTAGATTTCAATCACCCGCCCCTTGGGCAAGCCACCCCCCAGGGCCAGATCCAGGGTCAGGGCTCCGGTGGAGATGGTTTCCACCTTCATGCGATTGGCGTCTCCCAAGCGCATGATCGCGCCCTTGCCAAAGTTGCGCTCAATCTGACTGAGTACCAGATCAAGGGCTTTGTCTTTCTCAGGATTACCGGTGGTGGTGCTGGTTTTAGCCATACTGGGTTTTAAGGATCAGATAACGCCAAGGGGAGTGAATGGAAGGCAAATTTAGTCAGGCTTCAGTGTAACGATAAACCTGGGCGATTCACCTCACCCATGATACATACAAATGTACTAAAATCCCAGCAAGAGCGATACCCTTATTGATGCCCCTTACAACCGATTTCACCATTCCCGATGAAACCCTGACGGTGGGTAGCCTTAGTGCTTATGTTCAGGATCTGCTAGAGCAAGATCCCCATCTGATGCAGGTGTGGGTGCTGGGGGAGGTGTCTAGTGCTAACCAACGATCGGGGCATCTTTTCTTTACCTTGCAAGACCCCGATGGCACCGACACGATTAATTGCGTCACTTGGCGATCGCAGCGGCCCAAGCTGCTCGAAGATCCCACCCCCGGTGAGCAGGTGGTGGTGCTGGGGCAAATGCGGGTGTACCCCCAACGCAGCACCTACCAACTGAATGTGGTGCAATTGCTGCCCGCTGGGGAAGGGCTGCAGGCCTTGCGCCGTCGGCAACTGCAAGCCCGGCTCACCGCCGAAGGCTTATTTGACCCAGCCCTGAAGCAGCCGCTGCCCCTATATCCCCAGGTGATTGCGGTGGTGACGTCCCCCCAGGCGGCGGCTTGGGGGGATATTCAGCGGACCCTGCAACAACGACATCCCGGACTGCAAGTGCTCTTGGCTCCGGACATCGTTCAAGGGCCTCAGGCCC
>JAQCKL010000608.1 GCA_027592485.1 Cyanobacteriota bacterium | reverse complement strand
GATTCCGGTTTTCGACGGCAAGGGCTATCCCGGCCACGAGCGGGGGGTCACCCCCGTGCGGGGGCTCTATTTCATTGGCTTACCCTGGCTCTATACCTGGGGCTCGGGCCGATTCTCGGGGGTGGCCCAGGATGCGGAGTATTTGGCCAATCACATGGCCGCCAAGCAGATCAGCCAGCCCCAATACTCCCCCTTCCTCAATGAAGTGGCGATGGGATCCTAGGGGGAAAACACCGCCCCAACAATCGCTACGGATTGAGCCCATGCAACCTGCCGACGACACGGTGCCTTAGGGGCGGTAGGATCGGGGGGATAAACCGCAAATGTAGGGGCCGTAGGCCATGGTGACCCAATTGAACGCTGCCCAGACCCAACGGGATTGGCGACCGATTGTGCAGGCTTTTGAACTGGCCTTGGGGCCGCGATCGGTGACCCGCCGCAAGGAAGAACTGCTGGTGTATGAATGCGATGGTCTCACCAGCTATCGTCAGCGCCCTGCGGTGGTGGTATTGCCCCGCACCACGGAGCAGGTGGCGGCGGTGGTGAAAATCTGCGATCGCCACAACGTCCCCTTTGTGGCCCGTGGCGCTGGCACTGGTCTCTCCGGGGGGGCGCTGCCTTTAGCAGACGCCGTCCTGATTGTCACCGCCCCCATGAATCAAATTCTGAAGGTGGATCTGGACAATCAGCGGGTGACGGTGCAGCCTGGGGTGATCAATAACTGGGTGACCCAGGCGGTGAGTGGGGCCGGGTTTTACTACGCCCCCGATCCCTCTAGCCAGAGCGTCTGCTCCGTGGGGGGCAACGTGGCCGAAAACTCCGGCGGCGTCCATTGCCTCAAATATGGGGTGACCACTAACCATGTGTTGGGCCTCAAACTGGTGCTGCCCAACGGCGACATTGTGGAAATCGGCGGCACCGTCCCGGAGCAACCGGGCTATGACCTCACCGGCTTATTTGTGGGCTCCGAAGGCACCTTGGGCATCGTTACCGAAATCACCCTGCGGATCCTCAAGGCCCCAGAGGTGATCTCGGTGCTGCTGGCGGACTTTACTTCGGTGGAAGCGGCGGGGGCGGCGGTGTCGGCGGTGATCAGCGCGGGCATCATCCCGGCGGGCATGGAGATGATGGACAATTTCAGCCTGAATGCGGTGGAGGATGTGGTCAAAACCGACTGCTACCCCAGGGATGCGGACGCGATTTTGCTGATTGAAATCGATGGGCTCCCGGCGGAGGTGGCGGCGAGCCGCGATCGCATCGAGGCCCTCTGCAAGGCCAATGGTGCCCGCCAGGTGACGGTGGCGACGGAGCCGGAGGAACGGCTGCGGCTATGGAAGGGGCGCAAGGCGGCCTTTGCGGCCATGGGTAAACTCAGCCCTGACTACTATGTGCAGGATGGGGTGATTCCCCGCACCCAGTTGCCCTATGTGCTGCAGGAGATTGCCCATCTGGGGGAGAAGCATGGCTACCGGGTGGCCAATGTCTTCCATGCGGGGGATGGTAATTTGCATCCGTTGATTCTTTACAACAACCAAGTGCCAGGGGAACTGGAGCAGGTGGAGGCCCTGGGGGGCGATATTTTGAAGCTCTGTGTGCAGGTGGGGGGCAGTATTTCGGGGGAGCACGGCATTGGGGCGGACAAGCGCTGCTATATGTCGGAGATGTTTTCGGAGACGGATTTGGAGACGATGCAGTGGGTGCGCGCCAGTTGGAACCCGAAGGGCTTGGCGAACCCCACGAAAATCTTCCCTACTCCCCGCACCTGTGGGGAAGGGGCAAAGTCTTTGACGGGCCAAGAATTGGGGGGTAAAAGGGGAGAGCCGTTGGAGGGGGTGGAACGGTTCTGAAGCCGCACTGCCAACTCTATTTCCCAGCAACTCCCTCAATGACCGTTTGGGGGAGATCCCAGGGTTATGGGGGCGTGGGCAAGATGTCGTCGGGGCGCGAAGCACCCTGGGATCTGCGGGGGTTAGACGGTGAGGAAACGCAGGGCTCACGCCAAGGCCTGTCTCAGCAGGGTGGCGGCGGCCTCAATCCCAGGAATCTCGGTAGGGCATTTCAGTAATTGCTCGGCGTCACCTAACACATCACGCAGGGCAGCGGGTTGAAGACCTTTTTCAGTTAAGGCTTTTAGATCTGCAAGTCCCTGCTGAACGTCACCTAAAGCGATGGTGTAGAAGGCAATCGTGGCTTTGGCCCAGTCAGTGTTACCGGCATACAACGCTAAGGCTTTTTGCCAGGTTGCTTGGGCTTGTGTGAGATCACCTTGACGGGCAAAGGTAATACCCAAATTGAATAGGTAAGCGCTTGTTCCAGGAGCAATGGTAATGGCTTGATTGAAGTGATCTGCGGCAGCGGCAAAGTTGTCTTGGGTGAGGTAGAGCCAGCCTAAGCCGTTGTGGGGAGAGGCATATTTGGGGTCGAGCTTGATCGCGTTCTGGTAGGCGTCAATGGCTTTGTCGTAGTCCCCTTGGGCTTTGTAGACATTGCCTAAATTGTTGTGGGGATAGGCAAATTTGGGGTCGAGGGCGATCGCCTTCTGGTAGGCCTCAATGGCTTTGTCGTAGTCCTTTTGGTCATCGTAGACCGCACCTAAGCC
>JAQCKL010000607.1 GCA_027592485.1 Cyanobacteriota bacterium | reverse complement strand
ATTTCAGACTCATCAAGACGGGAAAAGATACGCAGGGCCAAAATAATATCGCGAATGCGACTGCTGCCCGCACGCATAGAGGACAAGATCTTCGGGAAATCAGTCCGAATAAATTCCAGGTCAATCTCCTGAGCGGCTTCCTGGATCTCGATATGGGGGTTTGGACAGTGGGTTTGATATAAATCAATCAGTGATAACAAGCTTTGGGCATATTGGGTGACATGGCTAAGATTGCCATGGACAAAACTGACGGGATTATTGATTTCATGGGCGATGCCCGCAATCATCTGACCCAGGCTAGACATCTTCTCACTTTGGAGAATTCTCACCTGGGCCTTGCGTAAATCCAGCAGTGCCGACTCGAGTTCCACAGCTTGTTGCTGGTATTGGGATCGCGAATCCTGAATGGCTTGATATTGCTGTTCTAGTAGATAGTCTGCCCTACGCACAAACAGAAATAAAACAATGTAAAGGACCGTCAGAATCAGTAAGCTGCCCAACACGATTTCCCGCTGGGTTTGATGAATTCGGTTAATTAGGTAAGTGACATCAATATAGAGTTCAAATACCCCAACAATTTCCGATTGGGAGGCATCGCTATAGATTGGGATATAGCTCGATAGTAAGTGACTATCCTGTAGAACACTATCTAGTGCCTCAAAGGAATCTCGATGATCGAGTTGACTAATCACCTGTCCAGATGTAGCCGCTAGGAACCCCGGTGATTGACTTTTATCTTCACCAATTTGAGAAGCATCGGTTGAAAAGACCGTCCGCCCCTGGAGATCGAATACTTTGACTTTGGCCACTGAGAGGCCATCCAATTGCAAAAGAAATTGGGATCGAAGGGCTCGAATCTTGCCGTGGTTCTTTAGGTTTTCATCACTCAAGTACCGGGTATCGGACAGGAATGAACCGTACTCGGGCCATAGGGTATTGGCAAGAACCTTGGCGACAATAACATTGTTGTCTTCCGTGGTGAGCACCAGCTCGCGGACGGCTTTTTGCCGATAAAAGACAGACAGCAAAATGGCGACTATGGTAAAGGCACTCAAGCTTATGATCGAGAAATTTTTAAGCAGCTTGAATTTCTTATTCATGTCGCCATTGATGGAGGGGGGAGTGAATGAATATTAGGGCTACCGCCGCCTGGTAACCGAAAGTCTGGTTGGAATTGTCCACAGCCCCCCGTTCGGGATGGATGGGGTCCCCCTTCACGCCGCTGATGGTTGCCCACCCCTGGGCCACCCTGACGGGACAGGTGGCGACGGGCCAGTGGCGTCTGGATGCTTCCATCGATGGAGAGGACGGCAATGCACGGGCAACCGCTGTTGCCACAGAATGAATGCTACCGATCGCACCTTAGCAGCAGCGTATCTACACTTTGTGTCAATCCTGTGGACGCGTTGTCGTCACAAAGCGCTGGGGGGTGAGGGGCCATGAGGGGGTGGCCCAGGGGGAGAACCGCCCCTAGAGCGCGCCATCAATTATAAATGAAAGCCTTTCTGGGTAAGCCTTACCGCGCCCTCCCCTATGATATGGCTGGGGGCTGTAGCCGTTGTGAAACACGGGTTCTGGCACTAATTGATGGCAACCCCTGGCAGGGCTGGGTTCAGGTTCTACAATCATTAATCGACGTCTTCGGAGTACCGTAGATGGGGACCCGCTGCCCCTGGGGCGTGGGTCTGATCGCTGACCGCAATAACGTTTTAGGGATATCAGCCATGCAATCCCCGCTGCCCCTGGGCACTGTGCTGCAAAATCGGTATCGCGTCGTCAAACTGCTGGGCCAGGGGGGGTTTGGCCGCACGTACCTGGCGGAAGATCAGGGCCGCTTTAGTGAACAGTGCGCCATCAAAGAATTTGTGCCCCGCCAGGGGGAAGATCATTTTTCTGCCAAGGCGACGGAATTGTTCCAACGGGAAGCAGCGATCCTGTACCAAATTCAGCATCCGCAGATTCCCCAGTTCCGGGCCACCTTTGAGGTGGAGCAGCGCCTCTTCCTGGTGCAAGACTATGTGGAGGGCATCACCTACCGAGATCTGCTGAACCAGCGGCGCAGCCAGGGATCCCTCTTTACCGAGGCGGAGGTGCGGCAGTTTCTTCAGCAAATGCTGCCCCTGTTGGCCCACATTCACGCCAAGGGCATCATCCACCGGGACATCAGCCCTGACAACATCATTCTGCGCAGCCGCGATCGCCTCCCCGTCCTCATTGACTTTGGGGTGGTGAAGGAAGTGGTCACCCGCATTCAACTCAACGAAACCACGGTGCCCGCCACCACCGTCGGCAAGGTGGGCTATGCCCCTAGCGAGCAGATGCAGTCGGGCCGCGCCTACCCCAATAGCGATCTCTATGCCCTGGCGGTGACGGCGGTGGTGCTGCTGACGGGGCGAGAACCCCAGGATTTGTTTGACGATGTCAACCTCGACTGGCACTGGCAGCGCTATGCCACCGTCAGCCCTGGGCTAGCCCAGGTGTTGAATAAGGCCCTGAGCTACCGACCGGGCGATCGCTTCCAGTCCGTCAGCGAAATGGCCCAAGCCCTAGGCGGCTCGCCAATCCAGCCACCGATGACTGCCCTGGTTAACTTTCCCCAGAC
>JAQCKL010000606.1 GCA_027592485.1 Cyanobacteriota bacterium | reverse complement strand
TAGCACCTCTGGTGCGGCTACGCCTACAGCATGACAAAGGTAGATTCATACCTTGATTAAGCAACGCCCAATTGCCCCTTAGCGACGCTAAGGGGCAATAAGCAGCGGTTCACAGCTTGAAATGAGACAAATTACCTAATGAAGCGGTTTGGGCCATCTCGCGCTTTTGATGGCACAGGTGGTCTAGTCAGGAAGTCTTGAATCCAGCCGCTTTCAGCCCCTATTGCACCTTGTTGCAGTCGTGCTTCAATTCTCCCTCTTTTCTAGATCACTTAAATCATTGCCACCTAACCTCATGTCTTCAACACTTAAATCTCAATTCAGTTTCGTCAGTCTCGGTTGTCAAAAACTTGGAAAGTCCCCAATGTTGCGAAAGCGGCTAGGATACTTTCTCCTAGCAGTTCTCACCGCCATGGGTCTTTGGCTCAGTCAAGCCCAAGTATCCCAGGCCACTAGGGTGCGAGATCAGATTCGAGGTGGCAATCAGACCACCGAAGCGGTTCAGCCCAGTCGCATATCTCCTGAGCAGGAGATGGCAGTGGGTCAACAAATGAATCAGGATTTATTGAGTAGTGGTGAGTTCACACTCTACCAAAATCCTGATATCCAAAATTATGTTGTAGAAATTGGTGAACGCTTGCTGCCCCATAGCGATCGCGCTGACGAGTTAACTTACACCTTCCAAGTCATAGCCGATGACCAGGTGAATGCCTTTGCCACGATGGGGGGGTACGTATACATCACAACAGGTCTTATAAAATTTGCTGACAATGAGGCTCAACTTGCTAGTGTTGTTGGCCATGAAATCGGCCACATTGATGGCAAGCATCTATTGACACAGATTCGTGCAGATGCGGTTCGTCGGGGACTCATAACAGCCACCGGACTCGATAGTCATGCGATCGTCCAGATTGGTGTAGAGCTTCTCATCGAACGTCCCAACAGCCGTGAGGACGAATATGATGCAGACCAACGGGGTCTGAGCATGATAGGTGACGCTGGTTATGCCCAATCGGCTATGCCCGACTTCATGCAGAAGCTCGGGAATCAAGGCGGCTCACCCCCCGAGTTCCTGAGTACTCACCCTGCTCCAGACAATCGAGTTGAAGCTCTAGAAGAGAGCATTGATCCGAATCAACGAGATGGCGATGGGTTGGATGCAACCGCCTATTACAATCGCACTCAGGCCCTACGCTAGAGTTCCTCGGTTCGTTTAAGAATGAGCCCCAATATTGTTTGGGTCAGCGCTGGATGACTTCAACGCTTGTGTCTGGATTTAAGTCGTTGTTTGGATCGGTCTACAAGGACTTCAGCCACTCATCACGTCTTTGGAGACCAGTGCCGAGTGGACGGGACGTCTTTCTGCAGGAATTACTTTGACGGGTAAACGGGCTTGAGCTGTCGCAGACTCCTCCGTTTTTGTTGGCAACTAAATCAAAATTCGTCTGGAACAGACCGCACCAGGCGAAAGTTGATTGGCGTAACACTACTCGCAGCTTCAACATAGGACGCTGTCAGGTAAGGTGAATATGAATCATCGTCTAGCAAATAAACTTTCCCATGGGCGATGACCAAACTTAAGACTAAACTCGTGAATACTTCACGGGTCTCACTGAACGTGGCGAGCAAATCACTATTCGCATCAGTCACACCCAAAACGAGTTCCGTTAAGGCGGACGAGTGAGACGCATTTTCGCCCAAGTAAAAATACTTGTGAGGTGTGGTCAAGTCCCGGAAGGCAACCAGTTGTTCTAACTCAACCGGAGCTGCCATATCCGCTGCTCCCCCGATAATAACGACAGGATGTTGGATCTGTGCCATTCCCCCCTCCCCAAACAAGTTGCTGACGGGAGCCAATGTTATGACAAGACCCACCCGCTCATCCGCCAAGCTACCATCCGTCAATTGTTGGATGACATCGGGCGAATCCATCAGTTCCAGCAGTCGGCATTGCAGGGCAAGACCAATATTATTTTTTTCCGGTGTAATATCCGTCTCAAACATACACTGACGCTGTAAGCGCCCGATATTTACCGTTGCTCCTGACGCAGCCAGAGCGGTATACCCTCCGAAGGAGTGACCCAGCAGCCCCACACGATTCAGTTGCAGCCGTCCTTGAAACTCAGTGCTATTGAGCTGTTCTAAAGAATCAATCAGGAAATGGATATCCAAGGGGCGATTGACAAATTCCATGGCATCGAAAGATTCGTCATTCAGGCCCAGAGCTAAATCATTTTGATAATCTTTATTACTACCGATATGCTCTGGCAAAGCCACGAAAAATCCGTTTGCAGCCAGTCTTCGAGCTGCGGCAACAAACTCCGGCTTAGTGCGCGTATCACCATATCCATGGGAGAAAACCATTACGGGGATTGGTCCCGAAACAGCATTGAGATTATCGGGCAGGTAAATATCAACGGGATACGTCCGATTCCGTTGATCATCCTGCAATATCAGCGTTTGTTGTCTTACGCCAAACTGTCCCTCCTCAGCTAAAACAGGCAGGGCGCTGTAGTCCAGAATGGGATCGGTTGCCGCTGCTGCTGTGGAGGCTTGACGGGCGAAAGTAATCAATCGCTGTGTCGTATCAAAATTGATATTG
>JAQCKL010000605.1 GCA_027592485.1 Cyanobacteriota bacterium | reverse complement strand
GACTTCATCGACATCCAAAACCCCGACCAGCCCATCAAAGCCCGCCCCGGCGAAACTATGAAAGCTCTCGTCAAATACTTGCCGAAGGGCTAAATCGGCGGAATGGGCAGGGGCTTGACCTCTGCCCGTCTTTATTCCTGCTGACCCAGCGCATTTATGCACGTATCCGACACCTCCCACCTTGGCCCCGATGCCTGGGCCATCCTGCAAGACCTTTGCGGCGACGACCCCATGTACTTTGAACTCATCGCTAAACTCCTCAACACCGAGCGCCAATACCAAACCATGAGCCGCCGCAACGGCATCTACAAAGACCTCGCCGCCTGCTTTGAAACCAGCGCCCTCCCCAAAGCCGCCGCCATCCAACAGGCCGAAACCATCCGCCACATGAAACAAGCCCAGGGCGCGGCCCCCAAGCCCAAAAACACCGACGCCGAAACCCCAAAAAACAAAAAAGATAGCACCCGCGATCGCAACGACGGCAGCATCGACGTTGCCGCCTTTCAAACCGCCTGGAGCCACCTCAAATTTGGCCAACCCCCCAGCCCTAGGGACCCCACCCCAGAGTGATCGCCCATGCTCTATCCCCGCGTCTGGGTCAGGCGCGATCGCGTAGGCTGTCCATCCACGCCGGAATGGAATTCCGCCGCTCATCGCTCCCGTCCTCTCAAGAGGACTCTACCGCTGACAGGCAAATTGACTTGATTGCCCAAGCCTTAGGGAACTGTATTCTCTGACCCACGACAAACATTTGTTAAAACGAGCAATTAGGACCGGGATGGGAAAGGAGCCTATGTTTAATAGGCAGTCGTGATGAACCTAGAATTCAAATATTAGGTAGGGGGCCTAAGAGACTAAAGCCAAGCAGCAATTTAGGAGAGTGGAGGTTCTAATGCGGTCCAGATTTGGTTGTTGGCGTGGTGCTGCTTTTGGTTTTCAACATAGGCGATCGCGGTCTCTAGCTGACGCTTCCCTAAAGAAAATACCCCATACCCGGCCTGCCATTGAAAGAGATCGTCCGCTGCCATAGTCTTATTTCTATAGTTAGAACTGCTGCCCTTGATTTTTTTGACAAATTCTGAAATTGCCAATGTCGGCGGAATTGAAACGACTAGATGAATGTGGTCTTCGGTACCGTTAACACCATGAACGATACAGCCCAAACCATCCGCCTTGCCAATGATGTAGCGATGCAAATCCCCTTCCCAACTGGGCTGAATCAAGGGCAAACGTTCTTTGGTAGCCCACACCAAATGATAATAAAGCTGCCACAGCGCCATGATGCCTCCCCTACAACGGCATTAATGCCTGTAGCTTGCCCGCTCTGGCCCCCTTGGGTGCAGCGCTTAGGCCAAAGGTCTGAGTCCTCTTCAGAGGACATGGGCTGTGAGCGGCGGAATTTTATTCCGTCGCGGGCGCTGAGGCGTCACCTACAGGCGTCCGGCATTCAAATAACCGGGCTCAGCACTGCCACTCTCCTAAGCGCACTCCGCACCGTTGGCTCCCCTTCAGAGACCATGGGCTGTGGGCAGCGGAATTTTATTCCGTCGCGGCGGTGGAGGACAGCACTGTGATTTTTCTAGAGCTAGTACTGCAAAACTTTGGTCCCTACCATGGGCATCACCGCATTGATCTGCGATCGCAGCCCGACCGCCCCATCATCCTGATTGGGGGCCTCAACGGTGGCGGCAAAACCACCCTCATGGATGCCCTGCGCCTCGTTCTCTACGGTCAACGCGCCCCCATCGATCGCCGCCGCAACCTCGCCTACGCCGACTTTCTGACCCAGTGCGTCAATACCCAAGCCCCCCCCAACGCCCCCGCCGCGATCGCCCTTGAGTTTGAGCACCTCCTCTACACCAGCGGCATCGAAAAACTCGGTAAAATCCGCGTCACCCGCACCTGGTACCGGGGCACCAAAGACGACCTCACCGTCGAACTCGACGGTTGGCCCAACGAAATTCTCACCCAAACCTGGGACGAACAAGTCGAAGCTTGGCTCCCGGTAGGGTTGTCCAACCTGTTCCTCTTCGACGGCGAACAGGTTAAAGAACTGGCCGAACAAGAAACCCCACCCCCCAACGTGGTCAGCGCCATTCGCGCCGTCCTGGGGTTGGCCCTGGTAGACCGCCTCGCCCAAGACCTCACCATCCTCGTCAGCCGCAAAAAAGCCGAACTGGGGGACGAGGCCACCCAACAAGCCCTCCACACCCTGAGCAACCAAATTGAACAGGTCGAAATCGACCTCAACTTGGCCGCCGATGCCCATCAAGCCCATGAAGCCGCCTGCCACCAAGCCATCACCGCCCTGCAAGCCGCCGAAGCACACTTCTTTGCCAGCGGTGGCCACATCACCGAGCAAATCACCCCCCTGCAAGCCCAGCGAGACACCGACGCATCGGCACTTAAAATTCACACCCAGGCCCTGCAAGACCTCACCGCCGCCACCCTGCCCCTGGCCCTGGTGTCAGACCTGCTGACCCAAGCCGCCCAGCAAGGGCAGCACGAACAAACCCAGCAAAAAGCTGCCCTCGCCCGCGAAGTCATCACCGCCCACGATCAGCGACTGCAAGCAGTTTTAGACCAACTTCAACTCAAGCCCA
>JAQCKL010000604.1 GCA_027592485.1 Cyanobacteriota bacterium | reverse complement strand
GGCAGACTCGAAATCTGTTGAAGGGTCAAACCTTCCGAGGGTTCGAATCCCTCCCTCTCCGTTGACTATACTTTGGAGCCACAGACTGCGAGCCGCCTTGCCTCTGCGCGAAGCGTCGGGTGGCCACGCCGCGTCCTCAGCAAAGGGGCCAGCGCTATACTGCCGCCGTTACCGCGAGTGACTATGATGCAATCACTGATGCGCCCTGGTCGCCATGTCCCCCACCCCAGACCCCAACGCCAATAAACTCCTCAAAGCCGCTTGGCAGCGCCAAGCGGCCTATGACCAAAACGCCTCCCGCTACCAGCGCCGCTTTGTTTTTATCAGGACCTTGCTGTCAGTCTTGAGCGTCGCCGTCGTGATCCTGGCTGTGATGGAAGGGCAAAAATTCGAGACCCCGTGGGGTTTACTCGATACCCCATGGGATTTGACCGGTAAGGGATTGCTGCTATTGCCCGTCACCATCACCGCATTGCTGGCCTTTTCCGTCCGGTTTGATCGGGGCCAAAACTGGGTGCTGCTGCGGGGTAATGCCGAATCTCTCAAGATGGAAATTTACTACTACCGCACTCGGGTCGGAGCCTATCAGCACCATCGAAATGAGGCCCTTTCCAAACGCATCAAGCAAATCAGTGAGGGGTTAAAAGGCAGCCCCATCCACCAAGGAGCCCTGTCTCCCTATGAGGAGGAGCTGGATTCCCCGTTCCGTATCGGTATCATCATTCGCCTAGTCAGTGGGATTGCCAAGGGGATTTCTGGTTTGGTCGATCGCCTCTGGGCGGTCCTCTTTCAGTTCAAAGTCGAAAAGGCCAGGGCATCCCCAGAGAATGACTATTATTCGGACCTGACTGACCCTGAAACCTATCTGAAATATCGCCTGGAAAATCAGTTTGATTGGTATCGAAGCAAGGCCAAGAAAATGGCCCAGCAGCTCCAGGCTTTTCAAGCTGGGATCTATCTATTTGGTGGCATCGGCACTCTGCTTGCCACCACAGAAACTTACAACAGCTCGGTAGCCATCACCACGGCGATGGTGAGCGCCTTCAACAACTATCTGGAATTCAAGCGGGTTGAAATTAGCTTGGTGGGCTACAACCAAGCTGCCGACACCCTCTACGACATTCGCGTCTGGTGGTATTCCCTATCAGACGCAGAGCGCGGTGAATTCGACAATTTCAGCAAGCTGGTCACCAGTTGTGAGGAAACCATCCACAGTGAAAATTCCAGTTGGCTGCAGGATATGCAGGATCGCCTCGCCCAGCTCTACGGCAATGGTGACGATGACAACAATGGCAATCATCCGTCGGCAGGGGCGGAGGCTGACGATTGATGAGCGCCTAACGCCCCTGATTAACGCCGGGCATAACCCACCAAAGAGACCCCCAGCACCACCAACACCACCCCAGCGATGCGCGTGGGGCTGGCCGTATGCTTGGTTAAGCCGATCGCCCCATAGTGATCCAACAACAGCGCGGCAACCATTTGACCGGCAATGGTTAGGGCCAGGGCAAAGGCCGCCCCAATCTTAGGGGTGGCAAAAATCGTTGACCACACATAGAACGTCCCCAAGCATCCCCCCACCCACATCCACCAAGAGGTTTGACCCAGGGCTGCCGCCGCTGGTAGCGGGTATCGCGCCAAGCCACAGATTGCGAGGGAGGCCAACGCCCCGGCCAGGTAGGAAATAAACGTCACCTGCATGGGTTCGCCCACATAGCGACGTAGCAGGGTATTAATCGCCACCTGCACGGGCAGGACCGCGCCACCCGCTAATGCGGCCAACAAAAAGATGCTCCGTCCTTCCATGGAAAACCCCTCTATCTTGAAGTGAAGACACTTGATAGTGCCTGCCGTCCTAATTTCAGGCGATCGCCCTAGTGATTGAGCCCTTGTTGTCTATTACTTTGGGGAAGATCATACAGGCCCCCTTCAATGAAGCTCAACCCGTTCCAACTAGAGCGTTACTTTGCCCAGCATGAGTTTTCTGCCCCCTATCTGTTGTGCTCCTCCGATTGCGAAAGCTTGGCCCTGGGGGATCTGCTGGCCCTAGAAGCAAATGCCCAAGAGCGGTTTGCGGCGCTCTGGCTGGGGTATACCGAATCCCAGGGCAATCCTGAGCTGCGGCAGGCGATCGCCACCCTCTATACCCAGGCGACCGCAGACCAGATCCTTGTCCATGCCGGAGCCGAAGAAGCGATCTTCAATTTCATGAATGTCCTGTTGACGCCGGGGGACCACATTGTCGTCCATGCTCCCTACTACCAGTCTTTGGGGGAGGTGGCACGGGGGATTGGGGCCGAGGTGAGTGAATGGCAGGGGAATCCAGAGCGGGCTTGGGCACTCGACCTCGACGATTTGGCCCCGCGCCTCACCGATCGCACCCAGGCTGTGGTGGTCAACTTTCCCCATAATCCCACCGGATTTCTGCCCGATGCGGCCTTTGCCCATGGGCTGGTCGCCCTCTCAGAGCGCCATGGCTTTGTGATTTTTGCCGATGAAGTCTATCGGGGGCTGGAACTGGACCCAGCCGATCGCCTGCCGGCCTTTGCGGATTTGAGCGATCGCGCCCTGTCCCTCGGGGTGATGTCCAAGACCTACGGCTTGGCGGG
>JAQCKL010000603.1 GCA_027592485.1 Cyanobacteriota bacterium | reverse complement strand
CCTGCCCCCCTTATCAAGGGGGGTGGCGACAGCCGGGGGGATCCTGACCCGCCCAAATTCCAGCCAGTGCGTAAGTCCCGATTCTGAAACTCACTCGCGGGTTGAAAGCCCCCTAAATCCCCCAATGCTGGGGGACTTTGAACGTCCGGCCCCCCCAGCATTGGAGGGTGAGGAGCCTCGGAAGCTTTGGAGGCAGGACGCTGGGGAATCAGCGTCCGCCCGTACAGTTTGGCCAGGGTGGTGAGGATGATCACACCGGCCTTGAAGCTGCCGGAGAGGGTTCCCGAAATTTTGGATTGGCCCCCCTGGCGGGGGCGATAGTTGACCGGCAGCTCACAGATGCGCAGGGCATATTCCACGGCGCGGGCCTGCATTTCGACGGTCCAGCCAAAGCCGCGATCGCCCATCTGCATCTGTTCTAGGGCCTGCCGTCGAATCAGTCTTAGGGGGCCGAGATCGTGATAGCGATGGCCCCAGCCCCAGGCGATCAGGGCCGATGCTAACCCATTGCCAAAATTCTGCACCGGGGTGAGATGGGCACGGCCCGGTTGGGTACCCCGTCGATTGCCCAAAATAAAGTCGTGGTCGTCTCGCTGGGCCAGCAGTTGGGGCAGTTGGCTAAGGTCGTCACTGCCGTCGGCGTCGCAGAAGAGGATCCATTCAATTTCGGAATCAATACCTTGCAACCCCCGCCAGCAGGCTTGTCCGTACCCCGGAATCGGCTCATTCACCACCTCGACCCCGGTCCCAAGGGCGATCGCAGCGGTGCGATCGTCACTGCCGTTATCCACCACTCGAATCCGGTATAAACCCACGGCTTGGAGCGATCTAATCACATCGCCAATGGTGGCCGCTTCATTCAGGGCCGGAATCACCACCAGAATCTTGTCTAGCGCCGTTGCTGCTAACGTCATCGCATCCCCCGCAAAAGCCCCCCTATTAAACTAGGGCTAACTGAAACAGGGCTGAGAGCACCATTATTGGCACGAACACACCTCAGCGGCTTTGGAAAATGCTCAGTCTGAGGACGTACAAGTAGCCGACATTAAACAGAATCAAGAAAGGCAGTGACCAGTAATGGTGATAATGCAGCGCCAAACCCAGGGTCAAAACCAGGTAGACCAACATCAATAGCTCCAGCAGAATCGTCCAGGTTTTGGCCGCTCTATATTTTTTGGATATCCAGTCTTCGGCACTGTTGATTACGCCATGCTTTGGGGTCCGCACAAATTCTGAATCGACTTGAAAGAAGCCTTCGCAAACCGCCAAGGATTGGTTGAGGCTGAGCCCTACTCCGATACTCATCAGAAAAAGATATCGTAAACAAATTTCCAGAATGGCTTCGTAATGCCTTGCTCATATTGGGACACCAAGTAAAAGCAAAATAAGTTAAGGGTCGTCCCCACAAATATGGGCAAATAGAGAAACAGATTCTGATCCCAGTGGTTCTGGGAAATATAGATTTGATAGGGCAATGACAGCAGCAATACCGCTAATAACAAAACATAATTAACGTTATTGGTCATATGCAGGAATGACTCGCATTTGACGTGGAGGGGAATATCCGCTCGAAAGACCGCCGGGAGTAACTTGTTGGCCACCTGACTCGCCCCTTTCGCCCAACGAAATTGTTGGGACTTGAAAGAATTCATTTCCATGGGCAGCTCAGCCGGGACCACTACATCTGGCAGATAGATGCAGCGCCATCCCTTCAACTGGACCCGATAGGACAAATCCAAATCCTCTGTCACGGTGGTGTGTTCCCAGCCCCCTGCATCTTGAATGGCGCTCAGCCGCCAGATCCCGGCAGTACCGTTGAAATTAAAAAAGCAGCCAGAGCGATTGCGGGCGGTTTGCTCAATGACAAAATGGCCATCCAGCATGAGCGCCTGGATTTCGGTGAGGCGTGAATAACTCCGATTTAGGTGAGTCCACCGGGCCTGCACCATGCCCACTTTGGGATCTGAGAAGTGATGCACCATATTGAGCAACGTGTCGGGGGCAGGAATAAAGTCGGCATCAAAAATGATGATCAGCTCACCCTTAGCGAACTGGAGACCATGATCCAAGGCTCCGGCTTTAAATCCCCAGCGATCTGGGCGATGAATATAGTGAATGTTCGGGTGCTTTTTTTGAAGGAATAAGACTTTTTCCTGGCAAATGGCTTGGGTTTCATCCAAGGAATCATCCAGAACTTGGATGTCTAATTTGTCCTCGGGATAGTCCAGTTGGCAAACGGCTTCTAGCAGCCGTTCGATCACATACATTTCATTGAAGATCGGCAGCTGCACGGTGACTACTGGCAGATCAGCTTCTGAATAGGGCTGCAACGGTTCAGGGGATTGATCTCTATGGCGATAAAAGCGCCACACCATCAGCAACTTGTGCAAGCCATAGAGCGAAATAATCGCGAGAATGCCCAGGTACAGACTGGGCACTAGACCGGGTAGTCCCAGGAGGAGTTTTTCTGTCATGAGTCAAGGTATTTCAAGGGGTCCGGCAGATATGGATCGCAGACAAAAGCCCCACCATTGAATCGGCATTAGCTGAAATACCGCTGAGAGGATGTTTGAAAAGTCGGTCTTGAAGTAATAAAAGCTCTCAGGGTATAAGTTGC
>JAQCKL010000032.1 GCA_027592485.1 Cyanobacteriota bacterium | reverse complement strand
TCCGGCAGAAGTTGGCTGAACAAGGTCACCCCATATTTTCCTCTAGCCTGCTCTAAAATGCACTACCGCCGTCACCACAATTCTCCGCTCTGCAATTTGCTATTGGGCTTCCTCCAGAAAACCAATCTGGCAATACAGCTCCTGCAGGTGAACGTACTGGTCAACTACTTGCATGGGCTACGAGCCAGTGGGGTTGTGGTGCTGAGGCTATTAAGAAATGCCTGAAAGACATCAAAAACAATAATTAATTTACTTGAATGAATTGCAAGCGAAATCAAACAATCTAATATTTTACAGTGTTTCTATGCATGAAAGGATTTTGGATTTAAGGATGATAATATTTGTCAAATCAACTTGTGAGCATTCACTAACTCAGCTGCGTTAAAAACAATAAAACTGAGAGGTACTTGCTAATCCATTACGGATCTAAAGAGTGAATACATACAAGTAAATTATGTTCAGGTTAGATGTTTTTATTTTTTCGAGGATATCGGCAGCCGGGCCAGAAATTTAGATGAAATAACCAGCCGACTTCCCTGCCGAGCCTAACCCAACCTCAAAGACCTGGTCACCCAACTACAACAAGCTGTCGAAGCCGACACCGAACTCAACGACGGCGAGAAGGCCGAAGCCTTAGTGAAGTCGCCAAACTCGCTAAAGCTGGGAGCAACCCCAAAGAAGGGGCGATGCAGCGCCTTGCTAAGCGGGCCACCACCACCCTCAAAGGCTTCACCGAAACCCTCACCGACGCCTCCAAACTCGCCACCGCCTGTAAAACCCTGCTGCCCCTGATCGCCAGCCTCTTTGTCCTTTAGAGACAGTGCCCAGATCCACATCTGAGCACTGTCTCTCACAATTTACGGATCCTTCCCAATAGAGACACCTGATTGCTCAAGGGCACTATTGATACAGGCCCATCCGTAATTTGCGCGGTTGAGGTCAAGGGCTCGATGCCCTTACACCCCCACCTTAAGGACACTTGACTCCATGTCTCATGCCAATGCTTTGCAACGGTTAGGAGCGGGCCTTTGCCTTTCCCTCGCCTGGGGGATCACCGGTGCCGCTGTCCCTAACCTCATCAACCCAGCCCAATCCGCCCCATCGCCAGGCAAACCAGCAATTAACCCATCCCAATCATCATCAGCCTCCGAGCAAATTGCCCAGGCTTTTGGGGACAGCTTTTATCTCTACCCTGGTTTCCTACCCGATCCGGCCATGGGCAGCGGTGTCAGTCTGGGGGGTGATGAAATCTTCTCTATTTGTGGCATGGGCGGCACGATTGCCCTAGACCTGCCAAGCCATACCCTGACCGTCGAGCGTGACTTTGACTACCTGCACATTTATTTCGGTGAAGTGTTTGGCGCTTCCGACGCCTCGGAGGACTTGGTGTTGGTGATGCACGATCGCCAAACCGGTGACGTGCTCTGCCTGGATGACACCGACGGCAGCTTCCTTCCTGAATTTGAAGGCTACCTGACCGAAGGGGTTTACGACATTTACGTCGGGGATTTTGACCTGAGCGAGGGCAGCTCCTACAACATTTATCTCTCGGAATATGCACCCAGTGGCTCGACTGCGGTCGGTAATCCCCAGGCACCGACAGCCGCCGCCGCAGCGTTATGGGATAGCTTCTATCTGTATCCAGGCTTCTTGCCCGATCCAGCCATCGGTAGTGGTGTCAGCCTGGGGGTCGAAGAAGCCGCTCTCGTCTGCGATATCGGTGGCACCATTGCCTTAGCGCAACCGAGTCATACCCTGACAGCGGAGGACGACTTTAACAACCTGCACATTTATTTCGGTGAAGTGTTCGGTCCTTCGGAGGCATCAGAGGATCTGGTTTTGGTGATGTACGATCGCCAAACCGGTGACTTTTTCTGTGCCGATGACTCCAACGATAGTCTGCTGCCGGAGTTTACCGGTTACCTAGCAGCAGGGACCTACGACATTTATGTCGGAGACTTTGACCCCAGCGAAGGCAGTTCCTACAACATTTACCTGTCAGAGTTTTAACGCCGAACGTAATGGCCAGGCCTAAACGGCCTCTATTGCCTTAAACCCCGCCCTCAAGCTGGCGGGATTCAAGGTTGAGCGGTCAAAACTCTGTTTTCTGGACAAGAAGAATCGACCGGAAGACAAGTCACGTCTTTCGGTCGATTTTTTAGGTGATATTCAAAACCGCTAAAACTCAGACCCTAAGCCTGGCGGTTCTCATTAAATTTTTGCAACTGAGCCAAGGCAGCTCGACCAATATTAAACACAGCCCAGCTACCTGCCAGGATCACCGGAGATAAAACGAGTACTATCCGCCAATCCATCACTGAACCTCCCTCAAAATAGTTAAATGACTTAATCCACTGTCACAATCTTCTCATAATGTCAGCGATCGCGGATCTATGCAAATCCAGTTGGGTTAGGTAAATCCTTTGCTTTCCCCCCATGGGCCTCTTGGTTGCTATGAAGAAGCGCTAAGCGGTGATATTTCTGGGCATGGTCGATCAAATCCGCCGCCTCTTCCTCAGAAACTGGGCGGACAACCTTGGCGGGTAAGCCCATCACGAGCGATCGCGGCGGCACATCCTTGGTGACCAGCGCCCCAGCCCCCACAATGCTGCCTGCCCCCACCCGTACCCCATTCAACACGATCGCCCCAATCCCAATCAGACAGCCCCGTTCCACATAGGCACTGTGAATCACCGCCCGGTGCCCCACCGTCACATAGTCTTCGAGCACCGTCAGCTGACCCGGATCCCCATGGAGGATGGCCCCATCTTGCACATTGGTGTAGGCCCCCACCTGGATGGCTTCCACATCCGCCCGCAGCACCGCCCCGTACCAAATGCTACAGCCTTCTCCCAGGGTTACCTGACCCATCACCGTCGCCCCTGGGGCCACAAAGGCAGCAGAGTCGAGGTTAGGGGCGGGCCAAAAATCCCCCAGGGCCGTGAGGATTGGACCAACAGGACTTGCCATGGCATCAATCGTTCTAGAGAACGCTGCTAGAGAACAAAGTCGGGGAAACTCCCCCGCTATAATACGGCTACCAGACCCCAGTGGAGGGTGCCGCTCAGTCGCTTGCTCAATGGTTAACCCAGCCCTGCAACACCCCATTTTTGGCCCAGACATTCACTGTCCCCATTGTCGGCAAACCATTCCTGCATTGACCCTGACCGATACCTATTTATGCACCCGTCACGGGGCGTTTGAGGCCGATCCCAACACCAAAACCTTGGTTCACTTGCAATCGGGTCGCCATTGGCGGCAGTGGGACGGAGAATGGTATCGGCAACACACCCATCCCGATGGCATCAGATTTGAGATCCATGAAGCCCTCGATCGCCTCTATACCGAGGGCTACCGCGCCACGCGGGTGATTATTGCAGAACGGTATAAGACCTTGGTGAGCGCTTACCTAAAGCGCAGCGCCCCTTGGCGGGAATCCTTAGAAAGCACTGTGCCCCAACTCTATGGGCTGCCAGTTGTCTTTAGCCCCTCCGCTGACCAAGACCCTTGCTGGGACGTGATTAACTTCAACCTAGAGAAGGAGCCTGGGGTTCCCATCCGTTACCCCTATTTCCGACTGTTTGAGTAGGCCCACCATGCACCATGCCTCCATCCGCACAGCGGATATTCATCGGGCGATCGCGTTTTACGAAAAGCTGGGGTTTACCCTAGAAGAACGCTTTACAGCAGGCATTACCTTGGCCTGTTGGATGACTGGCCTCGGCGGACGCATTGAGTTACTCCAGGTGCCGGAACCGGCCCCCACCGTCGATGCCTTTCACGATGAGCACTACACCGGTTACTACCACCTATCTTTTGACCTCACCGAGCAGGTTAGTACTTTGCCCCACTGGTTAACAGACCTGCAGCAGCGGTTAGCCCAAAGCACCCCCCCCATGGAGTTGACTGTCTTGCTGCCCCCCCAACAACAAATGATCGGCCCCCATGTGTATGAGGTGCTCTTTATTGCCGATACCGATGGGCTGCCCCTAGAGTTTTTGCGGATGATGGATCATGGGCAATGAAGCAATCAAGCCCTTTGTGGATAACTGGGCTTACCTCAAAACCGAATTGCGCTGGCTCGATCGGCTGTTGATGATGGCGATCGCGCGGCATCGACAGGATGCTAAAACCATCAACCAGGTGGCCCAGACCGAAGCCGATAAGGTCACCAGCCATTGGTGGAAGGGGATTATCAACCTCAACCACACCCCCACCTATGAGGAAGAGCGACCTCCCACCATCCTCCAAAGGTCGGGCAGCTACAGTCAGCATTTAGACGCTCGCATTCAAGCCAGCCACCACCAGGGTACGGTCTTAGCCTTACCCCAACTACGTGATCACTACGGCCTCAGCCTCTTTGAGAAAAACCTGATTTTGCTGGCCCTCGCCCCTGAAATCAACCGTCGCTATGGCCGCTTGTACGAATTTCTCCAGGCGGATGAGGCCCCCTGGGTGGACCTGCCCACGGTGGATCTCTGCTTGCGGCTGCTGTGCCGCGATGATACAGCTTGGCAACAGGGGCGATCCCGCCTTGTGGCCGATGATTCACTGATGGAGCGCGGCCTATTGGAATGGGTCGGCGATGCGGGCACCCTGCTCAGCCAGCAGGTGCGGGTGGCCGAGCCCGTGGTCAACTACCTCCTCTCAGCCCAGCCCAGTGCCCAGGTGCCAGGGACTGCCGCCGCCGAGGGGCCAGCGCCATTGCTCACCGTGCCCAAAACCGTAACGGTCAATTGGTCGTCCCTGGTGCTACCTAAGCCCTTGCTGTCGACCCTGCAATACCTCAGTCGGCAGGCAGGCCAGCGGCAAAAAGTAGACCATGCCTCCGGTGTGATGGTGTTGCTGGCGGGTCGGGCCGGTACGGGGAAGACCCTGGCGGCGATGGCGATCGCGGCGGACCTACAGCGATCTTTGCGAATCGTGGACCTGGCCATTTTTGCGGCAGATCACGATACCGATTTACTGACCCCACCCGATGGCGAAGCGGCACACCTGTTGCTGCTCCAGCAGGGCGATCGCTGGTTTGGCCGTAACGCCACCCCCGAGCCCCCCGAGCTCGCCCATTGGTGGCAAGAGCAACGCCAATCCCAAGGTCTCACCTTAGTCTCCGTCGAGCGGCTTGAGGCGATTCGCCCCTATTGGCGGCAGCAGTTCGATGCGATCGTACAGTTGCCCATGCCCAATGCTCGGGCACGGGAGCAGTTGTGGGCCTTGGCGTGGCCATCAACCCTACGATTCCGGGGCATCGATTGGAAATGGGTCGCCAAGCAACTCCCCCTCACCGGTGGACAGATTCAGGCAATCGCCCAAACGGCCCAGGTGGATCTGCAAGCCCGGAAGCGATCAACCTTAACCTGGGCCGCCTTGCAACGGGCTGTGGCCTTTCACCATCCCCACCTCCCCCTTAAGCCACCCCCACAAAAGTAGGCATCAGCCCCCGTGCTTGCAGCTGATGGAGGCGATGCCAACCCTTGACTTCACGACATTACTTCACGGCAAACGGTGTGTCGTAGAGGCGGGTGATGGTGAACGCGAGATGGGTCGTTTGATCGACCCAGATCAGCTTCTGAATGACGATATCGGCATGGGCAAGCCAGTACTCATCGACCAAGCACAGCGGTACGTCTAGGGGGAAAATTCGGTAGCCGTCTTTTTGAACTTGGTGCCGACCATCCAGCAAGAGAGGCGTCGGATAGCCCTGAGTCGGCTTGAGTTTCAGGATGCTGTTGACCTGGCAGGGCATTCCCATGGGACGTGAAGCTTCGGAACGAATACTTTTCCTAAAATCTTTGGACGGGGCATTTCAGCACCCTGGCCCACCCTTTTCCTACTCCCGTTAACTGATGAGGCGTTCCCAAAGATGGGTTGGAGGAGGTGAAAGGATGAGTAACGAGCGGTGATACAGCGTACAGACTCGGCATTCAGACGGCGATCGTAGCCGAATGCGCCTAATGGACGCGGTTCGCGAGGAGTTGCTCCTCAAGGGCGGCAATCCGGTTATACGCAGCGGTCAACTGAGCCGTCAGCCGTTGGATTTGGACTTCAGGAGAGAGCTTCTGATCGGCACCGGAGCGCACTGGATCCACGTAGCCCGAGTCAATCAACACATCTTTGTGCATGAGGGAAGGTTCTGACATGAACGCACCCCTTGAGCTGCCGCCACGGGGGGTATATAGACCACTCACACCAGTATCTTCCGAAGGAGATTGAGCTCTGACAAGAATATCGGATAGTCGAGCATCCACTTGATCGATCAGTTGATGGAGTGCGTCAACTTTTTGGGTCAACGTATTGACCTTGTCCTTAGTAGGGTCCATATGACGCAATAACTCTCTGTTAAATCAATCCCATCCTAGATCTGAAGTTTTCAGGCAAGCCTTTACTCCTTAATCATTTAACGTTTATTGAGGCTTGTGAGCATCACTGATCGTCCACAAAAAAGACCTGGATGCCTTACAGGAAAAGGTAAAAGTCAATAGGTTTAAGGCTTTTCAAAAGAAAATATTCTATGGCCAAAGCGATTCAGGCGATTCCCTGGTGATCACGGTCCTAGCCAATGGATAGGGAAATTTCAGGGTGATGTCGGGATCGTTGATTGCCCCTAAAACGGAGGTAAAACTGGCAAAGTCAGGCTGTTTTTCTCTTTTCAAAAGGAGAAAATGTATTGCCTGAGACAAGTTTTAGAGGCAACATTTTCGCATCCCGAAGCTGCCCTTGCATTGGGTGTCGGGGCTTTGATAATCAAGCCAAAATGCGCCAATCTCCCTTCCCCCAATGATCCCCCGTGTTAGGTGACATGCCGGTAAAGGAGGCCGGCAAACATCAGCCAGGCACTCGCTGTCCTAAGCTAAGGGACCCAAGCCATCAATCGCCTGACGCTTCCCCGATCTCTTCACTTTTGCCCCGTACCGGGGGTAGTTTATCGACTAGGCCCATTTCGAAGGCCACATCCGGTAGCTCGCCAGCAATATACTTACCCGGTTCAAAGAGGCGTCCTGGGGTCATACAGATTTGGCGCAGCACCACGATCTCGGTTTCCAGAAACATGGTGCGGGAGAGTCGACGTTCTAGGGCCATGGCAAGTCTCGCCTATTCTTCAAATTGGAAGAGCTCATCGGTATAGTTTTCATCCAAGATGCGCTTGGGCCGCATCACTAGGATCAAGCGCCCCAACAACTTTAGCGAGGGCTGTTCTTCAAACCACTGCAAGATCAGGGTGGCATCTTGTTCAGCTACATCTTGTTCAGCCAAAAAATAGCTGTCATCGGTCCAATCGCGATCGCTGCGATCGATCACCAGTAAAAGGGGTTCATCCTGATTGCCTGGATTAGGCATATTGGGCAACTGGCGGGTTTGGGCCAAAATCCCCACGGGGTCCTCGGCTTTTCGGATCACCTGCCAGCCTGGGATGGGTGCCCAAGTCGCGATGCCCTGGGAATGGACAATCTCAAAGGGAGGTTCGGGTACGACCACCGGTACCGCTTTGAAGGCCGCTGCTGTCAGGGGCAAAGCCCCCACCACAGGGATGAGATGGGGCAGTTCGGTATCGTCGTCGAGCCGAAAGACCGGTAACCGAGGCGCGGGGCGGGCTTTCGTCACCGCAAAATCAGTCAGCAGGGTTTCAATGGCCTGGCGGGCACCACCGCTCTCCGCAAAGCGCAGCCCTTGGGCAATCAGCCGCGATCGCGCCGCCAAATCCGCTTGCTGTCGGGCCAGCTTCCAATAGTGATAGGCCACGGCGTCCCCAGAGGTATCACTAAACCCAGCGGGGGACTCCCGGAAGTAAGAATACTCTTTGAGGGCTTTAACGACATCTTTGATGGTGTCAGCATCTAGACCGTGGGCAATGGCCAAGGTGGCTCCGCGCACGCGATCGTCGTTAGACAGCACCCGTAACTCATACAAAATGTCGCTGCCCCGTTGGGCAAAGTGACTCTGCACGGTCTCAGGTGCCTCCGCTGCCACCAGCGAAGCCTGCACCTGAGACGCAACAATCACTTGGTTTTGCTGACTGGCTTCAAAGCCAGTCTCTTCAAATATGGTCTGGGGAGACAGGCCCGCTTTCTGTAGGGCTTGGCAAGCTTGGCCCCAACTCACCCACCCCCCTTGCTTACGCCGCAGTTGTTTCAGTAGGGCGGCGGTATCAATCTCAGCGGAGTCGGCAGGTTGGGGGGACACCATGGGTCTAGACGCATCAATACTCATGGCTCGACTCTATCGCGTTTCGCAGGCCCTAAATCGAAAACTTCCCGAAAGTGCTTGACGGGGTTATGGGCGACACGGCAAGATGAGAGACGCGTTTGACACGGGGCTATAGCTCAGCTGGTAGAGCACTGCAATGGCATTGCAGGGGTCAGCGGTTCGAGTCCGCTTAGCTCCATTTTTGTTCAGAAGGTTCATCCCCATCCCTTAGGGATGTTTTTATGCTGAAGGTTGACCGATTCTCAATGGCAGAATTCAACTAACCATTCCGGTTTCTAGCCCCCTTGCCCCTTAAGCCCCCCTGCTCTCCGCAACCGTGTTGGAAATTATGCCCTCAGGTCCTAACGCGGAGCCGAACGCATGTCTACTGCGAATGCTGACAATACCTGGATCAACACAGTAAAAGGCCAGGACCCAGCGGTTCTGACCCAGGCACGGCAAATCATCGCGGCCAATATCTACTGCACGCTGTCCACTTGTTCGGCGGCTGGCTGGCCCTGGGCCTCACCGTTATTTTTTGCCTATAATCCCAACTGGCATCTGTACTGGTCTTCGGCGATCGCCTCCCGACATTCTCAGAACCTTGCTCAAAACCAGGGGCGGGCAGCGATCGCAATCTACAGCACCCAGGCTGGAGAGGGTAAAGGGCAGGGACTCTATCTCAGCGGCGTGGCGGGGGAGTTACCGCCGGATCAGGTTGATGCGGTGATGCAGGCCCTATTTCAGCGGGCTGGGGGGGATCCTCCTCAGCGCACGGCAGCAGACTATCGGGATGCTTCCCCCCGTCGTTTCTATCGCTTTCAGCCAGCGGCAGCTTGGATCACAGGGGCACGATTAGCCGTGGGGAATCAGTTGGTGGATACCAAGATTGAGCTGAGCCTGGTGGATTTGAGACGGTGAGCACTGGGGTAGTACCATTTGGTGAAATCATGGCGGCTTGGATCGTGATCGTCGTACGCCAGTCCGTTCGATAACGAGGCAAAAAAAGCGTGGATTCTCTGATATGGAATCCACGCTTAATTCAAAGCTTCAAGGAAAATCTAAAACCGACCCGGCCTAGGGCTATTTAGCACTGGCGACAGCTTCTTTAGCCGCCTGCTCCATCAGCAGCTCATAGGTGGCCCGCATCTTCAGGCCGACCAGGACTTGAAAGAGGCCGCTACCGTTGTTGGAGCCCGGATATTCCCGGTGCTTCAGCAATAGCTCGGTCATTTCGCCGTAGTACTTGGTAGAGGTGCTGCTGAGGTGGCTTTCTACATAGATCAGCTCTTCCAAGCGATCGAACTGGCCATCGATTTCGAGCACTGAGACCTCATTGCCGTAGTAGCTATCGGGGCCGTAGTGCATCCGGATGCCGGGGTAAGAGCAGGTGAGCTTACGACCGCAGGGAATCCAGTCAATGGTGGAGCCTTCGTCAAAGAGATAAACCGGCTCGAAGCCTGCCACCCCTTCTTTTTGAATGAGGCGGACCCGGAGGACTTTCTTCTCTTTGTCATCGGGAATCAGCTTGGTCGGCAAGATTTGGATAACCACATCGGCATACTGCTTCTGTACATCAATGTAGGCTTCAAAGTCGGGGCGGCGGGCATTAATAGAGGCCAGCACGTCTTCATAGGTGTGGCCCCGTTCTGCCATATCCCGCTGAATTTTCCAGGCGATTTTAACGTCGTCGTCAATATCGAGATAAACGCTGAAATCGAGGAGCTCGCGCACCCGCTCGTCGTACATGGGGTGCAGCCCTTCGATCACCACCACCCGATTAGGATCAACGTTCTCGGGCGGATCGAGTTCACCGGTCTCGTGGTTATAAATCGGCTTGGCGATCGAGTTACCTGCCTTCAGGGATTTGATCTGCTCGTACATCAGATCAAAGTTGTTGGCCTTGGGATTGAGGGCGGTCACCCCAGCGGCCTTACGTCCCTTGCGGTCGAGGCTGTGATAGTCATCCAAACAAATGACGGTCATAAACTCTTCGCCAAACAGGTCGGCTAGTCTTCTTAGAAATGTGGATTTACCACACCCAGAATCACCAGCAACCCCGATTAAAATCACGCGATCCGATTGACTCGTCATAGTTTTCCTCAAGCAAAATTAGATTATCACCACCGCACTAAAAACACAAAACCAAATAAGGAAACGCGTGACAACAAGCATTGGCAAGTGGCTTGCTCTCGTTAAGACCTCTCCTAGAACGACTAGAGCGCTGGTGACCTTAAGGCGGGTGACCCAAAAACCTTAGGCGGCGATCTGCTCTGCTCGACACTAGCCTTGCTGATCCCCAGATGCCGAAATTCAACAAACAATCTCTCCATAGCCACGGAGAGACTCATGATTGTGTCCTTAACTAGAAAGCATCGTACCAAAATGGTATCGACGCTAACAAGCAGTTCTATACCCGAGTTTGAAACCCTTGTCCATTTCTGTGGTCGCAGGGTCAATATAGCCATCACCAGTCCGATTAGGACGAAACTTCGAGCCCCGTTGCTTCTGGAAAAAGCATCGGAGCGAACCTCGGTGTCCTCAGCAAAGTGGCCACAGCTATCAATTCAACCCCAGATCTAAACCCTCTCCTCAGGCCAGCCCCCTAAGGGGAAGGGTGGAGTACAAAATGAGTCAACCGTCACAACTGTGTCTCTACCGTAGCGATTAAAGTAGATATGGTTTTTCGGTTGATTGCGTAGCCACCCCATGGCAAGGGCTGACGCACAAGGCCCGTGATTGAAGGGGATCTAGTGTCTCAAGGTCACAAAAATGGGTTTACTACAGATGATAGGCTAAAGGGAAAAACTGGTTGCCATATTTTTTTAGATCACCCTAGCTTAGCCACGGGCATTGGTAATCCTGCCAAGCCGTGCGGATCTGAGCTAGATGGTGTTGGTTCAGTAGAGG
Source organism: Cyanobacteriota bacterium (assembly GCA_027592485.1). Classification (GTDB taxonomy): domain Bacteria; phylum Cyanobacteriota; class Cyanobacteriia; order Phormidesmidales; family Phormidesmidaceae; genus PCC-6406. Next base: position 5,057 of record JAQCKL010000032.1, on the reverse strand, counting down.
TTCAGAGAGTCATAACGTCAGCACATGTACAATCCAAGTTTGAGTGGTGGTGCCAATTCTTTGGCGGCTAGTCGTATGTTTGTCTACGAAGTCGAGGGGCTAAAGCAAACTTCCGAGGCGAGTTATCCGATTCGCAAGAGTGGTTCCGTGTTCATTACGGTTCCCTATGACCGCATGAACCAGGAAATGCAGCGCATTACTCGCATGGGCGGCAAGATTGTCAGCATTCGCCCTTTAGCAATGGGTGACGGACAGGCTGCTGCACCTGCTAAAGCACCCGCGAAAGCGAAAGCCAGCACGGCTAAAGTTCCTGTTAACACCTATCGTCCTAAAGAGCCCTTTATTGGCAAGGTGATGTCTAACGAGCCCTTGGTGGCAGAGGGCGGCATCGGGATTGTTCAGCACATCAAGATGGACTTATCGGCGGGCGACCTCAAGTATCTAGAAGGTCAAAGCATTGGCATCATCCCAGAAGGAACCGATGACAAGGGTAAGCCCCATAAGTTACGCCTTTACTCCATCGCCTCTACCCGCCACGGCGACGACATGAACGATACAACGGTGTCGCTCTGTGTCCGTCAGCTGGAGTACAAGCATCCTGAGTCTGGGGAGACGGTATACGGGGTTTGCTCCACCTATCTATGCGGCATTGAGCCCGGTGCGGATATCAAGATCACCGGTCCAGTCGGCAAGGAAATGCTGCTGCCCGAGGATCCTGAGGCGACGGTGATCATGCTAGCCACGGGAACGGGCATTGCGCCCTTCCGGGCGTTCCTCTGGCGCATGTTTAAAGCAGAGGAAAAGAAAGCCAACCCTGATTATGAGTTCAAGGGCTTAGCTTGGTTGATTTTCGGGATTCCGGTCACCCCCAACATTCTCTACAAAGAGGAGTTGGAAGCGATGGCGTCCGAATATCCCGAAAACTTCAATCTGACCTACGCTATCAGCCGGGAGCAGCAGAATCCTGAAGGCGGCAGAATGTACATTCAGCACCGGGTGGCTGAACATTCTGAGAAGCTATGGGACCTGATGCAGAAGCCCAATACCCACACCTACATGTGTGGTCTGAAAGGGATGGAAGATGGTATTGATGCGGCCATGTCTGTCCAGGCGGAGAAGAATGGGGTGGATTGGGATACCTTCCGCAAGCAAATGAAGAAAGAGCACCGCTGGCACGTAGAGACCTACTAGGCTCCATGCGACAGGGGTTTCTGCGGAGAAATCCAATAACCTATCAAAACCGGAGACGAGTAAACGTCTCCGGTTTTTTGTTATCGACTGGCAACCCCTACAATTGGGGGATACGACACATAAGGGGCAGAGCGTGGCGGTTAAGGTAGGGCTTTTGGGACTGGGGACGGTTGGGGCTGGGACGGCGGCGATTTTGTTGGATCCGGCGGGGCGACATCCCCTGATGACGGATATTGAGATTTGCCGGGTGGGGGTGCGATCGCTCGATAAGCCCCGACCTGTCGAGATTTCCCCAGATTGCCTCACCACCGATCTGGAGTCCATCGTCACCGACCCGGAGGTGGATATTGTGGTGGAGGTGATGGGCGGGCTGGAACCGGCGCGATCGCTGATTCTCAAAGCCATCCACCAGGGCAAACATGTGGTGACCGCTAACAAGGCGGTGATTGCCCGCTACGGCGACGAGATTTTTACCGCTGCCAATGAGGCGGGGGTGTATGTGCTCCTAGAGGCGGCGGTGGGGGGCGGGATTCCAGTCATCCAACCGCTGAAGCAGGCTCTGGGGGTCAACCGCATCCACGCCGTCACGGGCATCGTCAACGGCACCACCAACTACATCCTGACGCGGATGCAGGCGGAGGGGGGCGACTTTGAGCCGATCTTGGCCGATGCCCAAAAACTGGGCTATGCCGAGGCGGATCCCTCCGCCGATGTGGATGGTTTAGATGCCGCCGACAAGATCGCCATTTTGGCTTCTCTGGCCTTTGGGGGGCGGATTAATCTGGCGGATGTCCATAGCGAAGGGATTCGCCATGTGAGTGCTGCAGATATTGCCTATGCGGACCAATTGGGGTTTGTGATCAAGCTGCTGGCGATCGCCCGCCGCGACACCTGCCCCGTCTCTAACGAAGTGCTGGATCAGCTAGAGCTAAGGGTTCATCCCACGCTGGTGCCCAAGAGCCATCCCCTCGCCAGCATCAACGATGTCTACAACGCCATCCTCATAGAAGGGGAGCCCATTGGCCAGGTGATGTTCTTTGGCCCTGGTGCAGGAGCGGGGCCAACGGCTAGCGCGGTGGTATCCGATATCCTCAGCATTGCCGCCAGTCTCAAATCCCAAGGGGCCGTTACCACACAAGCACCCAACCCTCTCCTGGCCTGCACCCATCAGCATTACTGCAAGGTCAGCCCGATGGCGGATATTGTCAGCCGCTTTTATGTGCGGCTCTTGGTCGAGGATCAACCGGGGGTGATTGGGGAGTTGGGGACCTGCTTTGGTAACCACGCGGTCAGCATCGAGTCAGTGGTGCAGATTGACCTCCATAACGGGGTGGCCGAAATTGTGGTGGTTACCCACGAGGTTCTAGAAGCCAACTTCCAGACGGCCCTCGATCAGATTCGGGCCTTTCCGGGCATTCAAACCGTGCCCAGTGTGCTGCGTGTGCTGTAAAACATCGTTTGGGTGAAACGTTGTGCAACCCAACGAGACGATGTCTTTAGAGCAGCCCCACTTTCCCCATCAGCTTGAGGGGAAAGCGCTATGGCAATGGCGGCAGCAGGCCCTCAGACAAGCGGAGACTAAGGGCATTCCCCCAGCCGAGGTGGATTGGTTGTTGCAAGGGCTCTGCCAGGTGGATCGTTTGGCCCTGAGTCTCGGCACCTTGGCCGAGCAGTTCGCCATCTCTAGCGCTGTTTCTTTCCAAGAATTGCAGGAACTTTGGCAAAAACGGGTGGGCGATCGCGTCCCCGTCCAACATCTGGTCGGCGCTACCCCCTGGCGCAACTTCACCCTGGCGGTGTCCCCGGCGGTGCTAATCCCCCGGCCCGAAACGGAGCTGCTGATTGATCTGGCTGGGGCGCTGGTCTCGGATCATCCCCAAGGGCGGCAGCTCGCTCAGGGGATCTGGGTGGATATGGGCACGGGCAGCGGGGCGATCGCCCTCGGACTGGCGACAGCATTTCCTGAAGCGCGGATTATTGCGACGGATATCAGTGCGGCAGCGTTGGCGATCGCCCAGCAGAATGCCCAGGCGAATGCATTGGGCGATCGCATCGAGTTTCGTCAAGGGGCTTGGTTTGAACCCTTGCATGATCTGACCGGACAACTGGCCGGAGTCGTTTCAAACCCGCCTTATATTCCGACTGAAATAGTGTCAACTTTGCAACCCGAAGTGGCCCGCCACGAGCCCCACCTGGCTTTGGATGGGGGCGATGACGGCTTGGATGCCCTACGCCATTTGGTGACCGCTGCGCCTCAGTTTTTGCGCGATGGCGGTCTATGGATGGTGGAACACATGGCGGGACAAGCGGAGGCTGTGGCCCAGCTTTTGCAAGCCCCTCAAACCTACGGGGCGATTTCAATCCATGCCGACTTGGCAGGAATTGACCGGTTTGTTACGGCCCAGCAACTTGGGCGGCGATTACCGCAGGAGAACACAGCATGGATGCTCAAGTGATTGCTTTTACCTCTGCAGCGGCAGAACTAACCATTGCAGCAGGGGCTAATACCCATACTCATGATTCCGCTGGAGGTGTTGTCTGGAGTGGTGCTGATGGGGTTGGACGAACATTGGGGGGAAGATCACCTCCGCCAGACAACCTACTGAGTGCATTCGAAGGCAAATGAGGATTTTGCTAGATACGCATCTCTCTACCATGGCAACAGTCGATACCGCCATTCGGGCCTATACCGCCAGCATCCTATAGCGGGATTGGCCCGATTGAAGATCATGAACCCAAAGGATGAGCTGACCCTGACGCTGATCCCCGTGATTCTTGATGGGGCACACTGATCGGGCAAGGATTATGGAGCGAGCGAGTGAAGCTGGTTGGACTGATTCTGGGATTGTTATTGCTGCTGTTTCTCGCTTCTGAAGCGTTGCTGCGGCTAGTATTTGGCTTTGGCACGCCACCACTCTATGTGGCCGACTCAGAGGTGGGATATCGCCTCGCCCCCAATCAAAGTATCCGTCGCTTTGGCAATCGGATTGTAATCAACCAGTATTCCATGCGGGGACCAGCCATTTTGCCCCAGCGATCGCCCCAGGGATTACGGGTGCTGCTGATTGGTGACTCCATTGCGAATGGGGGCTGGTGGACCGATCAGCCCCATATCCTTTCCCTCCAAATGCAGGATCAACTAGAGGAGATGGACTGGCCTACGGCTAATTCCGTTGAGGTGCTCAATGCCTCTGCCAACTCCTGGGGACCCCGGAATGAACTAGCCTACCTGCGAAAATTTGGCACCTTTGAAGCCCAGGTAGTGGTGTTACTGATCAACACCGATGATCTTTTTGCCACAGCCCCCACAGCGCTGCCGGTGGGACGCACCCGCAACTACCCCGATGTCTCCCCAGCCCTAGCCTGGATTGAGGTGTTAAATCGATTCCGTAAAGATCTTTCCTTCCCGGAGTTAGAAGCAGTCCAGGCAGAAGGGGGCGATCGGGTTGGTAACAATCTGGCGGCGATCCAACAGATTCACCAGCTGGTTACGACAGCAGGCGGCCAGCTCATCTTGGCAATGACGCCCCTACTGCGAGAAGTGCAACCCCCTGGCCCCCGTGACTATGAGTGGGTGGCTCGTCAGCGTCTGACCACCTTTACCTCAGAAAATGCGATTCCCTACATTGATTTTTTGGATGCCTTCCAGAGCCGGGGTGAAGGGAAGCATCTTTACCGAGATCACATTCACCTCAGCGCCGAGGGTAACGACCTCGTTGGGACAACCCTGACCCAGGCCCTCTATCCCTTACTCACAAAAGATCGGGAACAGAAATGAACCCAAAGGCTTATCTAGTCAGATATAGCAGTCGCCAATTGCATTAAGACATAAGCTAGAAGCATTTCCCATCTCCGGTGAGTGCCAT
>JAQCKL010000602.1 GCA_027592485.1 Cyanobacteriota bacterium | reverse complement strand
CTGGTTGACGGCGTTCTCGTTGAGATTTTCGTCTGCGCAGAGTTGCCGAATCGCTTCCACAGCCGGAGCCGCCGTGCGGGGCTCGGACTGCTTTTCTCGGAGGTGGGAAGCAAGGCGATCGCTCAAGTTATCGGGGGCCTGCTCCCCAGCCAAGGTGGCGCTCTCATGGAACCCTTGGGCCGTAAAGTTTCGAGCCATCACGCCCGCAAACTTTCTATCCAGCCCCCGAGATTCCATCCCCTGGAAGTGGGCAGCGGTATAGGCCAGCTTGAGTTGACCGTTGGGAAATAGCTGAAAAGCAATCTCCCCGTCAGGGACGCGATCGCCGTTTTGATCGTAGTAGTGGGTAAACAGCAAGAGGTCGCCCTGTCTCTCAATGGCTAAATCCTCAAAGGGCGGATTTTTGAGGGTGACAGCGAATTCCTCATCCTCAAAAAGCTTGGCAGCCAACCCCGCCCGGTGAATAAAATCGGCGATCGCCTTCTCAGACCGACCGCCAATGACCTGATCCGCTTTGCCCGCGATCGCCGCGACACCCTGGCGGTTGACAATTTCGGCTTCTTTTTTGCGGTCAGCAATGGTGCGGTCCAGTCGCATCACCGCCCGGTGGGTATTCACCAAGTCCGAAACCGCCTGCCCGTCATCCAGCGCTGAATATCGGTCCAGGTAACTGCGGGCACCGTCGGAGGTTTTGATCTGTTCCTCAAGGTGGTCTAAGGCATCCTGCACCGCCTTGGCCGACACCCCCCGAGGGCGAACCCCACCCGTCAGGCGTTCTCGGAGAGCATCTATTTTCTGCTGCCAGTCCCCATCCTGGGATTCATCGGATTCGACAGCGGCAGGGGCGGCCCCGGAGGACTGCCCCTGCTTAGGGGTGAGTTGCGCTTGTGCTGGTTTGGGCTTGGCTTTGGGCGTCAGCGCCTCTCCATCACCCCCAAACAGGGACATTTGCTGTTTCAGGGCATCCAGCATAGATACCCCTTGGCTGGCGGGAGGTACCTTACCTTGCTCTCTCAACTGTTGCTGGCTTCGCTGCACCGCCTCGCGATAGCGCCGTTCTCTATCGTCTGGGGCTTGTTCAGGCGATGAACCTGGCTGAGTGGGTGCATCCTCAATGATCTGTAGTTTTTGCTGTGGCGGCTTAGTCGTGGATTGCGGCGTGTACTGCTGCCCCTTCTCTTGGGCCTCAAATGCCGCTTTGGGAATCCACTGCCCCCCGGCATAGCGCTTGCCCGCCACGAATTCGCCACCCTTACGCGCCCGCCGCCCCTTAACAGCGACAGGGGCAGCCCCGGAGGACTGCCCCTGTTTGGGGGTGAGTTGTGCTTGTGCTGGTTTGGGCTTGGCTTTGGGCGTCAGCGCCTCTCCCTCACCCCCAAACAGGGACATTTGCTGTCCCCACTGCTCCTGAAGTTTTTGCCGTTTTTTGGCGCGTGGGGTTAGCCTTACGGGCTGCGTAGCCCCAAAAAGCGCCAGTTGTTCAGCATTCTTGCGGAGTAGCAAGGGGATCAGGGAGAGGTGCATATCAAAGACCCTGTGAGAGTTGACGAAGTTTTGGATTTCGCTTCAGCTTGCGGATCAGGCCATGCTGGATCTGCCTGACCCGCTCACGGGACAGATGTTGGCCACTAGCCCCCGGCAGAACCTGTCCTAACCGGGATAGGGTCATCCGATTTGATCCGCCCAGCAGTCGTGCCGACAGCAACAATCGTTCGCGATCGCTGAGGGTCATCTCCCCCAATACCTCGCGGACCTGATCTGCAAGGAAATCCGCTTGCGCGAATTCCATAACATCAACATCTTCATCAGGGATAAGTTCCAAGATCGTTGTGTCAAAATCCTTCCCGATGGGGATGTCCAAACTGGCGATCTTTAGTTGCGATTGCTTGAGCAACGAAAACTTTTTAAGGGCCTCCGCAGGGCTAGCCTTGGGGCACAGGCGACAGGCCAGTTCCTGGCGGGAGAATGGCCGCCTCTCCGCACGACACTCTTGAATGTATTGGGCTTCCAGCTTCCTAAGTTTGCTGATGTTCTCGTGAACATGGATGGGTAGCCTGATGGCGCTGGCATCGTTAGCGATCGCCCGCGTGATGGCTTGCCGAATCCACCAGTAGCAGTAGGTAGAGAATTTATACCCCTTGGAGGGGTCGAACTTTTCTGCTGCCCGAACCAACCCCGCCGCCCCTTCCTGGCAAATGTCTTCATAGGCCATGGAGTTAGACTGGTCGATTTTCGAGCGATAATTCTTGGCCACATTCATGCATAGCCTGAGGTTGTGGGAAACAAACTTGTCGATGGCCCGCTCTCCGGCCCGCAGAACCTTGTCCTGAGGGGCTTTCGCAAACGGGAGACAAGCCCGGATAGACGGCTTTAGCTGCCCCGATTTATTGATTCCCTTGGCGTTAAAGTTGCCCGCGATCGCCCTCAACTCTGACGGATGGGCTTCGATCAACTCCAGAACTGTCGCGATCGCCGCCTGCACTTGGCGACCCAGGGAGATTTCCTGCTCACGGCTGAGTAGGGGATACCGTGCAGCGCCTAGGATCATGGCGCGAACGCCGTCTTCATTCCAGGACGAAGCTTTTTGGTTGGGTTTCAGTTTGGGCATGATTGGTTGACATTT
>JAQCKL010000031.1 GCA_027592485.1 Cyanobacteriota bacterium | reverse complement strand
CCGCCGACGTTTTCCCCTCAAACGCCTGAAGCAGTTATTAGGGGATAGCCTGACGGTCTTCTGGGGAGACTGGCTGGACTTGCGGGTGCGAATCCCCCAGGTGGCGGCATCGGGATTGATTTCCCCTTTGATTTATATTTTGGCCTTTGGCCTGGGGCTGGGCAGTTCCCTCGATCGCATCAGTCAACCCACGGCAGGGGATACCTATCTGGAATTTATCTTGCCGGGCATGGTCGCCCTGTCCTCCATGGTGATTAGCTTTGGGGGGACCACGTTTTCGATTTGTGGCGATCGCCTATTCACCAAGACGTTTTCAGAAATGTTGCTGTATCCTGTCTATCCTCTGGCCCTGCACCTGGGCAAAATGCTGGCAGGGATTGTGCGGGGCATGATGACTGCAACATCAGTAATCTTGGTAGCGGTAATTTTCACTGGGAAAGTTTGGAGCTTTATCAATCCCTTGTTCTTGCTCCTCTTGATCCTCAACTGTGCCGTGTTTGCTGGGCTGGGGGTAATTGTTGGGCTGAATGTGAAATCCCTGGAAAGCGTAGGGCTGTTCAATAATTTCCTGATTGTGCCGATGTCCTTTTTGGGGGCGACCTTCTTTGACCCCAGTACCTTGCCCATGGCACTGAAGTTCGTTGTTTATGCGCTACCGCTGACCTATGCCACCACTGGCTTGCGGGCGGCGGCGTACCAACCCTTCTCGGAGTTCCCCTTTTATAGCATCCCGATTTTGTTGGCGGCGGCCATTGCGTTGTCCTGGGTCGGGGCATACCAGTTCTCCCATCAGAAGGACTAAGGCATATATAGCGCTGGCCACTTTGCTTAGGACTCCTAGAATCCCTCTGATCCTTAGCGCAGAAGCAGAATGGCTCGCAGTCTTGTCCTAACCGGCCCTGCGACTGCCATACCAGCCGCAGGGCCTTGATAGCCTTGTCCAAATGGCGAGATGCAGCGCCAGTCAACCCTTACAATCAAATCACCCTATTGCCTCAGCGCCGTGGATCTAAAGCAGCGCCTTGCCATCGCCCTTGACGACACCCAAACCGGCAGTGGGGGTTGGGTCACCAGCGGTGTTTCTCTGCTGATTTTGATTTCTGCTGCCATCTTTGTAGTGGAGACCTACCCCCTATCCCCCACCCTAGAGACGATCTGTCACGCCATTGACTGGGTGATTCTCGGCCTCTTTACCCTAGAGTACGGTCTCCGGATCTGGAGCGCCGATCGCTGGTGGAAATACGTGATTAGCCCCTATGGCTGGGTCGATCTCCTGGCGATCTTACCTTTCTTGCTGGGCTTTTTGGACATGCGATTTTTGCGGCTGCTGCGGTGGCTGCGGGTGTTGCGACTGGTCAGGTTGCTGGGCGATCGCAGTTGGTTGAGCCGGGTTGCGACCCCCGAGCGGTTAGTGGTGATTCGGATTCTTTCTACCCTGTTCACCCTGATCTTTATCTACGCTGGCATCATCTTTCAGATTGAGCAGCATTTCCACCCCGAAACCTTTAGCTCATATCTAGACGCAGCCTATTTTGCCGTGGTGACCATGACCACCGTCGGCTTTGGGGATATCACCCCCGTCTCTGAGGCCGGTCGCTGGTTTACGGTACTGATGATCCTCACGGGGATCACCCTGATTCCCACCCAGCTCAGTGCCCTGATTCGCAGCGTGGTCAAAGTCTCTCAAACCCGCTCTGTGCCCTGCGGACAATGCCATTGGGGCCAACATGACGCCGATGCCCAGTTTTGCAAACGGTGTGGCACTGCCCTCCCCCTGAACGCGGAGCAACTGGCTACCGCTGTCGCCGCCAGGGAGATCCCCTCCCCCCAAGTCACCATGCCGTTTATGAGCCCTAATGTACCGACTCTAGAGGACTGACCCCGCCGCCCGTCCCCTGGGTTCCCTAGGGTTGTGATCTAACCCTAGGGCCGTTGTGAGACCGATAACGCTATCCCCTCAAACTAATTCGCCTCACTTGCCCTTGTCCTTCGGGCAAAACCGCTCTCCCCAACTCCCATACAGGACTCGTCTTGTTGGCCTAGGGTTCTGGGTACAACAAAAGTAGTCGATAATTGGGTTTCGCCCCAGGTTGATCATGTCCAAAACAAACTACCCTGCCCTAATTGGCACCCTCACTATTACTGCCGGGTTGCTGGGGAGCGGGGTCTGGTATCTGAACAAGACTTCCCCAGCCCTGCTCTCCGGTCTGGGTAACCCCACCGCTAATGGCAGCCCCACTGCGCCCCAGGGCCAGACCCAACTCACCCTGTTAGGCGATACCTTTAGCGGCTACAGCACCTTTCGCAATGGGGTCTTTCAAGAGGCCCTGGCCAACAGTGGCATCAGCCTGCAATACAACGACGAATTTGACCAAGCGGCTCGCGCCCAAAGCCTTGCTAATGGCCAAGCTGATCTGATCGTGACCACCCTGGATCAGTTTTTGCAGCAACAGCCCGAAGGCCGCATTGTCGGCCTGATCGATCGCACCGTTGGGGCCGATGCCGTGGTGCTGAACACCCCACAATATGGCGACCTAAATTCCCTCCAGGACTTACCCGCCTTGGTGCAGCAAGCCCAAGCCCAGGGGCAGCCCCTCAAGATCGCCTTTGCTGGAGATACCCCCAGTGAATATCTAGCCTTAGTGCTCGACACCAAATTTGAGACCTTCAACTTATCCGACTTTGAGGTGGTGCGGGTCGCTGATGCCTCAGAAGCTTGGGCCTTAATGCAAGATCCCAATCAAAATGTGGCGCTGACAGTGCTATGGGAGCCCTTTGTGACCCAGGCCCGCCAGCAGGGCTATACCGTCGTTCTCTCCAGTGAGGATGCCCCCGGTGCAATTGTGGATGTGATCGTCGCCTCAGAGCGATTAATGCAAGCTCAGCCCGATACCCTTGCCACCCTATTAGCCGCCTATTACCGTCGCATTGATGTCAATGTTCGGGATGCGTCGCAACTCCAGGCCCAAGTGGCTGAAGATGGCAACCTTTCCCCTGGGGATGCGGGGGCGATTCTCCAGGGCATTGACTTTTTTACCGCAACGGAAGCCCAGGGGTGGATGACTGATGGCACCCTACAGCGGCGGATTGAGGCGATCGCGGCGGTATTGGTTCTCTCAGGGCGACTGAACGATGTGCCCAGTAATCCAGACACCCTGTTTGTGGACGATTTTTTGACTGAGGCTGCCACCAACACGGCCACCCTGATTGAGTTGGTGCGGGCCGACAATCCAGAACTAGCCGACCGACTGGCGGGTGGCGACCCACAGACCATCGCCGTCACCCAGGTTACAACCGAGCAGGTGCAGGCCGCCCCCGATATTGGCAACCTCAACATCCAGGGCAAGGTGGAGTTTGCCACGGGTTCTGCCCAGATCACCGGCCCTGGCCAGCAAACCTTAAATGGATTGGCCCAAGACATCAGCGAATTCAACCCCCAGACGGTGGCGGTGCGAGTGATTGGCCACACCTCTAAGACGGGAGATCCGAACTTGAATCAACAGCTGAGTCAGCAACGGGCCCAGGTGGTAGTGGACTATCTGCGAGCCCAGGGGATTCAGCACAATATTGTGGCGGAGGGGAAAGGCTTTTACCTTCCCCTATCGGGTATTGATCCGACGGACCCACAGCAGCAGCGAACCGAGATTCGGCTAGTGCGGGTAAATTAATGAGGGCAATCCCTGCCCTGACTTAAGCCAGGTCATCACCCTGATGGACAGTTAAAGAAGACCCACAGTTGCCAGGCGATTGCCCCAATAACCCTTAAAAATAGAATCAATTCTTCTGGAATGGGGCGCGATCGGCGCGAAGATCCCAATATACAGAGGTGAGTCCACCGGGACATCTGCTGCTCAACGCTCCTGCTCGGGCAGTATTACTTAAGAACTATCTCGCTATGACGGCGCTAAGGACAACAGAGGTTATGAACAATCGATTTTCAAAGTTAATGGGTCTCGCGGCGGCAACCCTGACCCTCACGGGCACCATGGTCTTCGTGCCGGGGGCTGAAACTCGGGCAGAAGGACCCATTATGATTCAGCAGCAGGTGCCCCTAGAGGGAACCCTGCGGCCTGCTGAGGATGAATATGCTTTTATGGCCGAAGATGGGGATGTCTTGGCCATTGTCATGGATAGCCCTGACTTTGATACGGTTCTGACCTTGAAAGGCCCCAATGGTGAGGAGGTCGCTTTCAATGATGACTCCGGTGGCACCCTCAACTCCCGCATTATCTATTCAGTGAATGCCACAGGGCGCTACACCATTGTGGCTCGGTCCTACTCGGGGGCAGGGGGCAACTACAAAATCGAAGTGCGGCCCGCTACCGCTTACGAAATTGGTTCCGAAGCGGCCCAAGCCAACTTGATGAATGGTGACTACACCGCTGCGATCGCCGCCTTCACCGATCTGATTGCCTTGGACCCCACGAACCCTGAAGCGTATCTCAGCCGGGTGGATGCCTACTTTGGTCAAGCCTATCAACAACTTGAGGCCGAGGGCCGCTTCTTTGAAGGTCCCGATGACCTTGACCCAGAGGTGCGTGCCAATGTGGTGAGTGATTTAGAAACGGTGGCCGGTCTCTATGCCGAGCAAGGGGATACCTACGCAGCTGAGTCCTTTACGAGCCAGGCTGAGTTTATCCGGACTGGGGTTTATCCAGAGGGTCCTTTCTAGGCTCACTAGAAACCCCTGAAGGGCGCAGACCGGACAGTACAGTTTTGTTCCTTGGGAAGGCAAAATTTGTCCGGATTGCCCCCTTATTTCAGGAAGACTGGAGTGGTAGATGCACCCTGATTGTTACCCCTGGCCTCCGGGCTAGGGTTTTTTTGTGCCGACTTATGGCTCTATCGCTAATGCCGCAAAGCTTGCCGCATTAGCGACCTCAGAAAGCCTCCCAGCTATAATTGCCCCAGATCTTTTATTCGTTCTGCTTTCCTTTTGAACGCCTGCATCTGGCGCTGCTTCGACCTAAACGCTAGGGCCTGCTGGATATCCCAGGCGCGTTTATGATCGAGCCATGCAAGTTTTCGAACCCGCCTCATCACCGGTATCGAAGGATGATGCTGAATGAAGGGAACGACCACAGACTGTAAATCACTCATGTTGCCGACATCTTCCAAATCACTGACCTCAAAGTTCAATTGGAAGGGCTGTCCCATTTCTTCTGCCAAAAAGTCCTCTAGAAGCCTGACCTGTTTTGGCGTAACCGGCTCACGGGCATAGACCACCAAGGTCACTTCAGGAACGTCTCCCAGCCAATCCGTTTGGAGATCCACCAGTTGTAAACGCTGGAAGGTGTCAGTACTACCCAGTAAGGCTCGGCGAACGCTGCTTTCTAAGCGGGTTTGTCGCCACAACTCAAAGGTACTGAATCCTAAGGGAATCACCAGTAAGCTGGTCAGGATTAGGGTCATTTGAATCGGGCGGCGGGCGCGATTCAAAGGGGAATATCCCGCTAGCCAGAAAGCCACCATGCAGGCCAGAGTAATGCCCAGCAAGTTGGTGGCATAGAGCAAGATTGCCCCTCCGGCCCCTTGCCAATTTCCCTTCGCCAACCACAAGCCCACCACACAAAGGGGGGGCATCAAGGCAACGGCGATAGCGGTTCCAGCCAGAGAACTAGAAAGCTTGGCTTCAATTTTGGCGAATCCGGCCAGGGCTCCCGCTGCAATGGCAATGCCCAGATCCAGCAGGGTCGGCTGCGATCTCGCCAGGATTTCACTGCCATACGGGGCCACGATACCGGTGGAGATCCCTAAACCCGTGGACAGGAGAATGGCGATCGCCGTCCCGATCCCCAAGGCCTTAAACCCTTCCCGTATCAGCTCTCCTTCGGCTTCAAGGATGCCAAAGGCAATGCCACGGATGGGCAACATCAATGGCGCAATCAACATAGCGCCAATAATCACCGCCGTGCTGTTGGAAATCAACCCAAAGGTGGCAATGATGCAGGAGCCAATAATGAGGACGGTAAAGTTTAGATCCAGGGTAGATTCGCCCTGCAAGCTATCACACATATACTTCAGGGCCTGGGGAGACACCCGTCGCCCGTTAGAGAAGTATTTGTGTCGCAGTTCTTGGAGTTCTTGCTTCATGGTATTGCGTTGTGATGGCCGGAACTCGGCACCGGAGCATCACCTAGGCGATTTCCAGAAAAGACGATACCCGTAGGGACGGGTTTTGTTCATACCTTGTGACCAGCAAGCCAAGGGTCTGGCTAAACCCGCCCCTACAATACCGATAAATTCTTTCTGGGAAACTGCCTTAGTAATGGTTTGACGGGGAAGTGTCGCCTTCCGTTTCCTAAGATTAGCCGTCTCCCATGGGGAAAAGTTGCACCGGCGGAGCAAAGACAGGCTGGGGTAAGACCCCGTCAACCCCCCCCTGCTGGGGTTGATAGGGATCCCCTGGCAACCGCTCATACCGCCCAGGTGGTTCACTATTGTGCCGAACATCAATCCCCCGAAAGGTTTGGACCGTGGTGAATCCAGGAATGGCGGCTTGATCATGGGGGCAGAGAATGTCGCTGGCGTACTGCCCATAGTCTGCGGACGCGATCGCCGCTACATCTTTAGCAAAGTAAATGGGCGCATTGTGGTGCAAATAATAGTAGCCTCCGGTTTCGTACCATTCCGACTTCAGGTCTAGCACGGCGCTGATATCGGCTTGGCGAGATAAATATAAGTACCCCTGCAGCACAGGGTTCTTACTCATCAGCACCGTGGTGATTAAGATGCCTAGGCAGGAGTAGGCCACAAAAAACCAGGCTAACCGTTGCGGTAGGCGAGGGTGCTTCTGGGGATTCCTCCGGCGAACCTTTTGGAGGTCAACATAGGCGATCGCTGTCAGTAGGATGCAAATCGGTATCGCCGCAAACACAAACCGATATTGCTTATTGGGAATCCAAGAATGGACTACCAGGATGCTGACCAGAAGGCTGATCCATAGTCCCAGGAAAGGGACTCGTTTTTTAACCGCTAAGACGATGCTGACGGGAAAAATCCCTGCCGAAAAAAGAATCAGCGTGCCCAGATAGTAGAGAAAGAAGACCCGGCCAAATAGACTGCTGACCCCATAGGTTTGGTTATACAAATAGTTGTAGTAGTAGCTGCTAAACCAGTTCCCCCAAGTCAGGTAATCGACATACCCAACTAAGACGAGGGTGGCGATAAAAGCCGCGATCGCCATGGCCAGTTGAGCAAGGTGCGATCGCCACAAAACCACCATTGCGATACCCAGAACCAACACCGCTGGGGCATATTGCAACCGCAAGGCCATTGTCCCGACCCCCATCACCCCTAGGCCCAAGGCCATGCGCCAATTGGGACGATTAACTAGGCAGACCAAGGCTCCCACCAGTAGATAAGTGGCGAGACATTCAGGGGTTGGTTTATGGGCAAACACCACTAATTCATGCCAGAAACAAGCAATGATGGCCGCCATGCGCCCCACTGATTCCGAGATGGCTTGTCGGCCCAAGCTATACATGCCATAAATCAGGGAAACGGAAATCAAACACAACAGGGTTTTGACCAGGGGAATGTAAATATCGGGCCGATCCCATTGCCAAGCTTGGAGCAATCGCAGCGGAATTGATAGGGCGACGGGAATGATCAGGCTCCGCAGGCCAAATCGATACTCCCAAGGAATATAGCCATAGCCAAAAACCATGCGATGGGCCTGTTCTAAATACTGAAAGACCTCATCGGGATGGTTGACTTGATCGGAAAACAGAGCCACAACCAGTCGCAGAAACAATCCGATTGCGGCGACACCATGGATGTAGGGCCACCAGGGCTGGGTTTCAGAAAAGGACCGCTTTGCAGAAAGATAATTCACGCGGGGCTAAACCTGCTGGGTAAAGAATCCTCAAGACAAGCCGTGCCACCGCCTCAACTCCCATTCAAAGCTGGGCAATCGCGAAGCATTGTCTAAGGTGACTGCCGGTTTAAAGAATACGTTAAACCGGTGGCTCTATTAAGGTCACGCCGGGCAGTGAATTATTTAGTCCAGCCGAGCTCCAAGCCATCCAGATTCCAGCCCTGTTAGGAGTAAGCCATGATCCGGCGATCGCCCATTTTCTCAGCGCCCAGTACGGTGCCCAGTCCAGTCAGTCCCCCTTGGATGTATGGCTGATCAGCCCGGCAATCCCACCCGGCGCTAGACCCAGCCTCAAGGATAAAAACTATCGAGAATATACTGGGGGCAACCCATTGTCTGATCCTAAGCGGGCTGAAGATTGCTATCTGTCCCAGGAACGGATGTTGTGCGGGCAGTTTAAACTTGCGAAACCTTCATATCAATACGAGCAAGAGGTTAATCAGGAATGGCTAAATTAGTCTGCCAAGGGGCACTTCTTCAGTGCAGCTTTGGGGTTGCTCCCAGTAGTCTAATGGTCATCCCCAAAGGGCCACCGGTCACGACCAGTTATATGAATGCTGCCACCATCATGGATTTTGTACCGATGGCCAACATCATGCCCTTTGGGATGTGCTCTGCCCCCACAAATCCGGCAGTGATTGCTACAACGGCTGCCGCTCTAGGGGTATTTACACCAGCGCCTTGTATTCCTGCGACTGTTGCACCTTGGGTCCCAGGTGCCGCCACACCTCCTGTCTTAATCAATAATTTAGTTGCACTTAATAACTCATCAAAATGTATGTGCATGTGGGCAGGGGTGATTTCGGTTCAAATGCCAGGTCAATTCACGGTTGACGTGCCTTAAGGGGCTAGCACCTGAGGGCATAAGTTCTAGGAAGCAAGGGGGCATAAGGGGTAGGGGAGATAGGCTCCGGAATGGTCCCATGAATTCCGCCAATGAGTACTAGCAAAAGTAGTCTTTAATGCCCTAAATTTTCAATGCGGATGTTGATATTCACTCGCCCGCCCAGATCAACCCCCTGAACCACCACGACTTCCCCTGGGTCCGTTCCTGACCAGCCGTCAAACACCACACTGAATACCGATTCGGTGATGGCAGTATTGATTGTGCGCTCGATCAACCCCATTTCGGTGAAGGATGTTCGGTAAAACGCGATCGCCTCTACCAGCGACAACTCGGTTTGAAAGTTGATGCTGCCCTGTCCTGGGGTAGGAAAGTGCAGCATACAGTGAACCGTTTCTGGCAAAGGGAACTCAACCTCCGCTACGGTCAGGGGCTGCGGGCCATAGTCGGGGTAGGTACAGCCGCAGGGACAGCGACAGAGACAGGGATATTCCTCAGTTTGCTGGGTTTCAGGTTCCGATTCCGCTGCGTCGGTGGCTTGAGCGGGAGAAATGGGCAGGGTCCATAAACCCAGCAGCAGTGCAGACAGGATCCAACGGTGTCGTGTCATAAGGGCTCGGCAGCTGGCGTAAACAGTTATTCACGCCAGCGAACCGAGATTCCCCATAAGCTGTTCATTGAACTAAACCAATGCAGGTTCTGGGTTCAAGCGACCAAGGGGAATGTTGCGTCCCACTGCAGCCGCAATGGGACGGAGGCTATCCACCAATTCCACCATGGCCTCTAGGGAGAGGGTCTGGCGGGCATCGGAGACCGAAGCATCAGGATTGGGGTGACATTCCACCATCACCCCATCGGCTCCCGCCGCGATCGCTGCCCTGGCCAAGGCAGACACCAGTTCCCGCTTCCCGGTGGCATGACTGGGATCGACAATTACCGGCAGATGGGTGATTTGCTTCAGGGCCACCACTGCGCCGAGATCCAAGACATTGCGGGTATAGGTATCGAAGCTGCGAATGCCCCGCTCACAAAGGATCACATTTTGGTTGCCGTGGGCCATGATGTATTCCGCTGCCATCACGAACTCCTGCACCGTGGCGGAGAGGCCCCGCTTCAATACCACCGGCTTATTCGCCGACCCGAGGGCTTTCAGCAGGTCAAAGTTTTGCATGTTGCGGCTCCCCACCTGCAGCACATCGGCATGGGCGCTGACCTCGGCAATTTGAGCGATCGCCATCACCTCCGTAATCACCGGCACCTGATATTGCCGCCGCACCTGATCGAGAATAGCTAAGCCCTCAGAACCCATGCCCTGGAAGGCGTAGGGGGAGGTGCGGGGCTTGTAGACCCCACCGCGCAGGGCCTGAACCGGGGCTTGGGCCAGATGGGTGGCAATGGTGGTCATTTGGTCAAGGCTCTCGACCGAGCAGGGGCCGCCGACGATCAGCAGGTCAGGGCCACCGGCGCTCACCATCGGGGTGAGGGCGATCTCCGTGGTGTGGGTGTCGTGGGCTTTGGCGGCGAGTTTAGCGTCTTGCATGGGGTTTCCTTAGGGAAAGTGTGGTGTCGAGCGGGGTGAACAACGCAGGGTGGACGGCATGAAAAAGACCCGGTGCCTCAGGGCTCCGGGTCTAGGGGGTCGGCATGAAAACCGATTTACCCGGAGCAGCGCCTGGTAAAACCAAAAAAGCTAAAAAACCAATAGGAGGCGTAGGTCATGGGGGCGATCGGTGGACCTAGAAACAACAAAACCGCAGCGGGTCGGCTGCGGTTCACAAGAGGAGGTCAGCAAAAGCTGGGGTCACCTCTCGTGAACCTCTCCAAAAAACCAAAAATAAAATCGGGCGGTCAAAGCTGGCATGGTGTGGCGGTCAATTAATCTGTGATAACCCTAACAACAAATTTTGAAAACCGTCAATGGCTGATCGAAAAGCAAGGCCATGCGTCGCCGCAACCACCCCAGCATGGGTTTACCTAGCCAGCCAACCCCAGTCAGCCGAACTCAACCAGCCGAACCCAGACCTGCGGCCGGGACGCAGCACGGTATCGTAAAGGAATGTGACGATACCGTTTTAATGAACTTGCTCCTTGCCCTCAAACTATTGCTCGCGATCTTAGCTACGGGTTTAGTGGTCTACCTGCTCACGGCCCGCCGTTACCAATCTGCCAACTCCGTCGCCAATGCCTACGACCAGTGGACTGAGGACGGTATTTTAGAGTTTTACTGGGGCGAGCATATTCATCTGGGTCATTATGGGGACCCACCTCAGGCCAAAGCTTTTCTGGCGGCCAAAGTGGATTTTGTCCATGAAATGGCCCAGTGGGGCGGCTTAGACCTCCTTCCCAAAGGACAAACCCTGCTGGATGTAGGCTGCGGCATTGGCGGTAGCAGCCGGATCCTAGCCCAAGACTATGGATTTTCAGTCATTGGCGTCACCATCAGCCCTCAACAAGTACAGCGAGCCCAAGCCCTCACCCCTGAGACTCTGGATGCGCAATTCCAGGTGGATGATGCCATGGCCCTGTCCTTTCCCGATGCCAGCTTTGATGTGGTCTGGTCTGTGGAAGCTGGGCCTCACATGCCCAACAAGGCGATTTTTGCCCAAGAGCTGATGCGCGTCTTGAAGCCGGGTGGGGTGCTGGTGCTAGCGGACTGGAATCAGCGGGATGCCCGCCAAAAGCCCTTGAATATCTGGGAAAAACCGGTAATGCGGCAACTGCTCGACCAATGGTCCCACCCCGCCTTTGCCAGCATTGAAGGGTTTTCTGAGGAACTGGCGGCAACGGGCCTAGTCGCCGGAGCGGTGATGACCGCCGACTGGACCCGGCCCACCTTACCCTCTTGGTTTGACACCATTTGGCAGGGGATCATCCGCCCCCAGGGGTGGTTACAGTTCGGATTGTCCGGCTTCCTCAAGTCCGTGCGAGAAGTGCCCACAATCCTGCTGATGCGGCTGGCTTTTGGAACTGGGCTCTGTCGGTTTGGGATGTTTCGGGCCGTGCGGGCCGATACTGGCAGTGACCCAACGGAGATTCTCGCGACCCAAACCATTCCGGTTAAGGCCAGATCCTAAACGGTAGGTCGTCCGAATGCTTGCACTACTGATAAGACTCAACCATGGCAACCAATTGGGAAAACTTCCTCAAAAACCAAGGGGAGTGGCGAGGCTCCTTTACCCAGGTGTCTTTGCAAGGGGACCTGCTGGAATCAACCCCTTCAATTTTGACCCTAGAACCGTCTGAGAACGACACTCTGGTTACCTTTCGGCTGCGGCGGTTTGGACCAGAAGGCTACGACACCCCACCCATCCAGGACTATCAGCAGGAATACCGGAGCCTGGGCAGGCAAATTATTTTCTTCGGCACCGGAGCCTTTTCGAAGGGATCTTTGCAGCTACCGCCGTTTTCTGCCTTTGGGGCCGAATATGGTTTTGTGGCGGGCGATCGCCGCTCCCGCCTCGTACAGCTCTATACCCCCCAACAGGACTTTGAGAGCCTCACCCTGATCCGGGAATTTCGCAGTGGCACCGAGGCCCAAGAACGTCCCCCCTTAACGGTTGGCCAACTCCTTGGGGAATGGCAGGGAACCGCTCAGACGATTCATGCGGATTGGTATGCACCTGAGCCGGTGGCAACCCATTTGGAGATCCGTCAGGTGGATGAACGCCACCTTGAGCAGGTGCTTTCCTTTGGCCATCAGCGCATTGCTTCAACCGCGAGGATTGAGGGGCGGACGCTGATTTTCGAGGGGCAAGGGCAGCAGGGGGGGGCCAGACAAATCACCCTGTTGCCAGACGGTGCTTCCAGCAACATTCCCGTAAAGCTGAAGTTGCGGCAGCCCTTCTTTGTGGAAGCGGGGTGGCTGGTGAGCGATCGCGATCGCCAGAGACTGATCCGCCACTACGACGAAAAAGGCACCTGGACCGGCTGTACCCATGTGATCGAGCACAAGGTCAGCTAGGGGGATGCTGGGCAAGACCGGTGCCGCCCGCCCGATTGCGTTTGATCACCTCTACAAAAGCTGTAAAAACCCGAATTCAATGGGTTTGGGCGGTACAACAACGTGCTTCACCGAAACCGGAAGCGATTGTCATCAACCCAGGCTTATGGAGTATACTTGGAATCCTGGCAAGGGGCTTCCCGTGCTGTAAATAGAAGCGTTTCTCTGCTGTTCTGGCAGCAGGGTACTCGGGCAACGCTCCCTAATCAAATATTCTTTGGACATTGCCCACCATTACGGAGACAACTTAGGTAAACATTAGCATGGTCAATCAGTTAGAAAAGGAACGGGAAACACCGGATATTGGTTTCACCCACGCAGACTTTGAAGCCCTTTTAGATAAGTACGACTATCACTTCAACCCAGGTGATACCGTTGCAGGGACCGTCTTTAGTCTCGAGCCAAAGGGGGCGCTGATTGACATTGGTGCTAAGACCGCCGCTTACATCCCCATTCAAGAGATGTCCATCAATCGGGTTGAAAGCCCCGAGGAAGTCCTGCAGTCCAATGAGATGCGGGAGTTCTTTATTCTGACCGACGAGAATGAAGATGGGCAGCTGACCCTTTCGATTCGCCGCATTGAATATATGCGCGCTTGGGAGCGGGTGCGGCAGCTCCAGCAAGAGGATGCCACCGTTCGTTCTGGCGTGTTTGCCACCAACCGGGGTGGGGCTTTGGTCCGGATTGAAGGGCTGCGGGGCTTTATTCCTGGCTCTCACATCAGTACCCGCAAACCCAAAGAGGACTTGGTGGGTGAAGATTTACCCCTGAAGTTTTTGGAAGTTGATGAAGAGCGCAACCGTCTCGTCCTTAGTCATCGTCGTGCTTTGGTAGAGCGCAAGATGAATGGCCTCCAGGTGGGCGAAGTCGTTTTAGGTACGGTTCGCGGCCTCAAGCCTTACGGTGCTTTTATCGATATTGGTGGTGTCAGCGGTCTGCTCCACATTTCCGAGATTTCCCATGATCACATCGATACGCCCCACAGCGTTTTCAATGTGAATGACGAAATCAAGGTGATGATTATTGATCTGGATGCTGAGCGGGGTCGAATTTCCCTATCGACCAAGCAACTGGAACCTGAGCCTGGCGACATGGTGAAGAACCCAGATGTGGTCTTCGATAAGGCCGAAGAGATGGCTGAGAAGTATCGTGAGCAATTGCGCAAGCAGGCTGAAGCCAAAAAGGCTGAAAAAGAAGAGCAAGAAGTGGACTATGTCATTGACGACAGCGATATCATCGCTGCTACCGATGATGTGATTGAAGAAGAAGAAGTCGCGGCTGTCTAGCTGCTCTTTTTCGGATTGAAGGACTTAAGTCTCTGAAACAAAAAGCTGCGGTATTTCTACCGCAGCTTTTTGTTTGGCATCAATCTTGCGATGACAAAACATACTGTGTTTGAGGACCGGCCCGGTTGAGTAATGACTCCTCGGCAATGATTTGTAAGTCTTGATCAAGCCAGGTAAGGGTAGCGTCTTTGACTTGGCCATTTTGTAACGTCACCAAAGAGAAGTTGCGCTGATGGGTGGTGGCCGTTTTGATCACCCGGGGGACCGCAGCGGCATTAAGGTAGACCGTGCCCTGGGTATCGATGGTTAGCCGGTCCCGCAGGCGATCGCGGCGATGGCGCAAACCATGGTGCATGTGCCCAAAGGTCACTAGGGAAACTGTTTTGCCGATCTGCTGGGCATGGGCGATCGCATCGGCTAGGTCCGGCTCCCCATGGTCGCCCCCAGGGGGGTTCCAGTCGCGGCCACAAATCGATTCGGGGCGATCGCCTAATCCTTTCGGGCCACAGTGACCCACAAAAATTAGCGTGTCGTGGGCCGCAGCCTCTACAGACTCGATCATGCGCGCAGTGGACTCGGCAAAGTTGGTGACCCCAAACCACTTTCGATAAAAGTCGGTATTTTGCCAGTCGGATCCCCCCCAGCTAAAGGGCCGCCCCCCCACGACGGTGAGGCCTAAATGGGGGAAATCGAGGTGACCATAACCCACATGGGTCACCCCTAGTAAATCGAGTTGAGTGCGGACCCGATTTTCGAGGGTGCGATCGTAGGGGCAGCGCTTGGCTCCCCAAGGGGTAGCGGTATACCAAGCATCGTGATTGCCTAGAATCACCGCTTTGGGAATATCTAGGGCCGCAATCTGACGAACAATGTCAATCGATTCATTGCCGAAATCCCCTACCAATAGCACCAGGTCAACGGCTAGATGGTGCAACGCGATCACGTCGTGGTGATCCCACTGATCATGGACATCGCCAACCACCGCAATGCGACAAGGGGATTCGGAACTCAACATCACTTAAAACGTTTAGACAATTGCGGGAATGGATAGGCCGTAACCACAGGGAAACTAGGAACTGTCCGGCTTATTCCTGGGTCAAGGTGAGCTCATGGATATTCCAGAGGGAGCCGCCCAGAGCACTGTATTGCACCCCATCGATGGTGTTGCGAACCGCGCCGAGGGACAACTGATTGACCAGGTACGTAAATGGCAGATATTCCTGGGTGAGTTTCTGGGTTTCCAGATAGATCGCCTTGCGCACCTCTTCATCGACCTCTTGGGCCGCTTGGATATAGAGATCAGCGATGCGGGTTTCCCATTCCGCGGCTTGCCAGCCCTCCAAGGGTTCTTGTCCCGCCCCGGCCTGTTGGTTAAAGGCATGGAGGCCTCCATCCAAGAGCCAAACATTGGCCCCATTATTGGGTTCGATACCCCCGGCTAGGCCCAAAATGTGGGCTTCCCAATCGAGGCTGTCCGTCAGCTTGTCTACCAGGGTGTTAAAGGCAATGGGTTGAAAATCGACTTGGATGCCGATTTTGGCCAAGTCCTGTTTCATTTGTGACCCTACCGATTCTCGAATCTTGTTGCCTGAGTTCGTGATCAGGGTAAACCGTACCCGATTGCCATCAGCGTCGAGTAGCTCCCCTGCCTCATTCCACTGAAAGCCATCTTCCTGTAACAGGGTGCGAGCTTGCTCTAAGTTAAAGTCATAAGTCCGCACCCCGCCGGGTTCCGGAGGGGCGTAATAGGGACTTTGCACGGAGATCGGTGAGGTTTGGGGAGCACCCAGACCTTGATAAATATTGTTGATCATGGTCTGGCGATCGATCGTGTAAGAGACCGCCTGACGAAAGGCTACGGAGTTAAACCAGCGGGACTTGATCGGATCGACCAGCGGCTTGCCGTTGCGGCTGGCCCGATTCAAGTTGAAGGTGAGGAATAGGGTGCTGGTGGTGGGACCACCGTTGTAAATCGTGAAATTGCCCCGTTCCTCTTCCCGTTTTAGCAAGGAAAAACTGTCGGGAGACACCCCAGTCAGATCCAAACCGCCGGAGCGAAATTGCAGCAGGGCATTGTCGGTAGACTCAATGATCTGCCAGACCAGTTCCTTGATGTAGGGCTGCTGCTCACCCTGGTCGTCTTTACGCCAGTAGTAGGGATTGCGCTCGAATATCACC